>NZ_JBFUKO010000102.1:0-12442 GCF_056400805.1 Aminobacter sp. P4_H6_2 | reverse complement strand
CGCCAAGCAGGCGGCCGTATTTGTCGCGCTCCCAGCCATTACAGATCACCTGGCGCCCAGCGACAAGTTTCGACAGCGCCTCGCGCGAACGGCGGCCGCAAGGATACTCGGTGCCGTCCTTCCTGCAAATCTGGGAGTACTCCGGCGCATCGATGCCACGCAAACGGATGCGTTCGGCTCCCAATGTAATCGAATCGCCGTCGTTGATGACTGCTGCACCCTGGGCCTTGCGTGTCTCCACCCTGTCGAGGCGCGCCGATACGAGTATGAGGGTTCCGAGTATCGCGGCGGTCAGCGCATAATCCAGGAACTTGCGCCAAAGGCTGCGCGGGCGCCTGAAATACCGCTGTCGCGGCCTGCCCGACCACGAACGGCTCATATGGCAAACAATCCCTTAATCATTCGGTCGTAGCGTGCAGACTTAAGGTAAGTGCGCGCGAAAATCGAATTATCACATGCCGTTGCAACGCTCTAACACGGCGGACAAGATCATTGTGGACCGCAGGAAACGCCATCGCAACAGCGATGTCGCGCGTGCTGTGCGCAAGACACGTGATCAGCTTGCGCAACAACCTGGCGGACTGGTCTTCGATCGCGAACTGCTGAAGCTCCATGCCGGCTCGATCAGGGCTCATTCAGCCACGCTCCCATTGTTGATCGTCATCTTTGCCGGCATCGGCCTGCTGCTCGGCGCCGAAAGCGACTTCCTCACCTGGGCGTTCGTCGCCATCTTGGGTTATGGCGGCCTGGCGTTGCTTGCCCGTCGTGCCGACGAGGCAACGCCGGCTGCCATGAGCCCGTCAGCCATGCGCCGCAACTTCCTCGTCGGCCATTTCGTTACCGGCCTTGCCTGGGCCTATCTGACCGTGATGACATGTGCTGCCTGCGAACCGCATCTGTTTTCGATCTTGAAGGGCGTATTCCTGCTTGGCGCCATGGCCGCTACAGCGATCGTGGCATCTTCGCTGCGCGGCGCGCTGACCGCGACCTTCCTCGTTCCCGTCGCTGCCTATGCCGCCTTTGGCGTCAGGCTATCCGAGCCGCTCGGCATGATCATGGTAGCCTTGCTGGTGGTTGCCCTTCCCTTCTTTTCCCAGGTCGCCAAGATCAAGAACCGCTCGGCGCTGATGCTGATGTCGTTCCGCTCCGAGATGGACGCACTGATCGCCGAACTGGAAACGGCCAAATCCATGTCCGACGAAGCACGCCGACGCGCCGAAGACGCCAACCTAGCCAAGTCGCGCTTTCTCGCAACCATGAGCCACGAGCTGCGCACGCCGCTCAATGCCATCCTCGGATTCTCCGAGGTGATGGCTGGCGAAGTGCTCGGGCCCATCAACAGCCCGACCTACCGCGAATATTCCCGCGACATCCACGATTCAGGCCAGCATCTGCTCGATCTGATCAACGAGATCCTCGACCTGTCGCGCATCGAAGCTGGCCGCTACCAGCTCAACGAGGAGCCGTTGGCGCTGCGTTCGGTGGTCGAGGATTGCTGCCACATGATGGAACTCAAGGCGCGCAACAAGGATTTGCGGATCGTCGAGGAATTCGAGCCCGCACTGCCACGCCTGCTTGGCGATGAGCGCGCCATCCGCCAGGTCACGCTGAACCTGTTGTCCAACGCCATCAAGTTTTCGCCCACCGGCGGCGAAATCCGCGTTCGCGTCGGCTGGACCGCCGGCGGTGGACAATACATCTCGGTCAAGGACAATGGCCCCGGCATCCCGGCCGAGGAAATCCCGGTCGTGCTGTCGGCTTTCGGCCAAGGCTCGATTGCCATCAAGAGCGCCGAGCAAGGCACGGGGCTTGGCCTGCCCATCGTGCAGGGCCTGCTTTCGCTCCATGGCGGCGAATTCGAACTGCGTTCGAAGCTCCGCGAAGGCACCGAGGCCATCGCCATCTTCCCTGCGGCGCGCGTGATCGACGGCCTGCCGAAGTTGGAACCTCGCAGCGCCGCCAGCGCATGACCCCGAACGGAAGGTCCGCGTTTCAGGCGACCGCTGCTGCCATCCCCGAGCTGATCTGGGCCGCAGTCTTGACGAGGCCGGCCGCCAGCCCCGCCCCCACCGCTTCACCATGGTCGATGCCAAGGCCTAGCAGAGGCCTTGCGCCGAGTTTGGCGAGCAAGCGGGCATGGCCGGRCTCGGTCGAGACATGTGAGAACATGCAGTGGTCCAGCGCTGCCGGATCAACGGCATAAAGCACGGCGGCTGCGGCGGACGTGGCAAAACCGTCGAGCAGCACGGGGATCTTTTCCATGCGTGCAGCAAGGATCGCACCGGCAATGGCGGCGAATTCACGGCCACCGACACGGCGCAGCACCTCGAACGGGTCCTTGAGGTGTGGACCATGCAGAGCCAGTGCGCGGTCAACCATTTCGGCCTTGCGCGCTTGCATTGCAGCATCCGCACCGGAGCCGGGCCCGACCCAATCCGCGCCTTTGCCACCAAACAATGCGGCGCAAAGCGCCGCCGCAACGGTGGTGTTGGCGACACCGAGGTCGCCGATGCAAAACAGATCGGTTCCCCCAGCAATAGCCTCCATGCCAAAAGCCATGGTGGCAGCACAGCCGCGTTCGTCGAGCGCGGGCTCGAGTGTGATGTCGGCGGTCGGCAGATGCAGTGCCAGATCAAGCACTTTCAAGCCGAGATCGTTGGCAAGACAGATCTGGTTGATCGCAGCGCCGCCGGCCGCGCACAGCTCGACCCGTCGGGCCGTCGCTTCCATCGGCCTTGGCGACACGCCCTGGGCAGCCACGCCATGATTTCCGGCGAAGATGGCGACCATCGGCTTGAGCACCGAAGGCGGCGCGCGTCCGGACCAGCGCGCCAGCCAGGCAGCAATATCTTCGATGCGGCCAAGCGAGCCTTTTGGCTTGTCGGCTTTGGCAAACAGAGCCCACACCTTGCCGGCCTGAGCCACATCGCCCTCGGGCAGATGCGCAAACAGATTGCGGAAATCGTCAAAGGGAAGAGCGCTGGTCATGAGGGGCTACCTGCTGTTCGTCATCGTCACGCGCGGCATAGCCGCCTGAGCGCGCGAAAACAATCGCGACAAAGCGCTCGTGGAAAGGGAGCACGTTGATGTGACGTCGCGGGAAAGCGCTTGCAATGACGCACAGGCTACATCATCTGTGATTGGCCCAGTGTATACATCGGCGCAAAGCATAGCTGCCACGGACGACGTGATGACCGCCATTGAATCTCCCTGCATCATGCTGTGTTCGCTCGACGATACGACGGGCTATTGCTTTGGCTGCGGGCGCACGCGCGAGGAAATCGGTGCCTGGCTTGGCATGACACCGGAGAGACGCCGTGCCGTGATGGCCACCTTGCCCGCACGTCTGGAAACCATCGAGCGCAAGCCGCGCCGTGAAACCCGCCGTTCGCGCATGGCCCGCGAAAACGCGTCCAACTGAGGATATCCAGCAGACATGAGCCGCCTTTACTGGGTCGTCACAGCCTTGCTCGGCGGCGGACTGCTGCTTTTGCTGTTCAACCACTCCTCTGGAGAAACCCTTGGTCTCAACAATGACAGCTTCGGACAGCTGATCTATGCTGGCGCGCTAGCCCTTGTCATCGGTGCTGGCGTTTTGCGTCGCGGAACGCGCCTGGGCGATACCTTGCGTAGCCTCGCGCTGTGGGTGCTGATCGTGCTCGTGTTTGTCGCCGGCTATCAGTATCGCTACGAATTGCAGGATATCGCCAGCCGCGTGACCGCCGGCCTGGTGCCGGGCAGCCCGATGTCTGCGCTGGATGGCGACGGCCGCGCCACTGTCACCCTCGACAAGCTGCCCAACGGGCATTTCGGCGCGCGCATGCAGATCAACGGCGCGACCATCCAGGCCATGGTCGACACCGGCGCCACGAGTACTGTGCTGACCATGGCCGACGCCCGCAAGGCTGGCTTCGATCCTGAAAACCTGGGCTTCACCATTCCCGTCTCGACCGCCAACGGTATCGCGCACGCAGCGCGCATTACAGCAGGCAGCGTCCAGCTTGGTGCCATCGAGCGCAAGAACTTGCCCATGCTCGTCGCCGATCATGGGCTTGAGCAGAGCCTGCTTGGCATGAACTTCATCGGCTCGCTGTCGGGCTTCGAAGTGCGCGGCGACCGGATGATTTTGCGCGACTAGTGCTACGCTGCTTCGCTGGCGCGGCTCATGTCGACAGCGGCGAAGGCATCCCGCAGGACCTGAGGCCCCGCCCCTGGCTTGTTGGCTTCGGTCGACAGGATCTGCCGAAAACGACGCGCGCCTGCCAGGCCATGGAACAACCCGACCATATGGCGCGTGACATGGCCGAGACGGCCACCGGCCGCGATATGCCGACCGGCATAATCCGCCATGGCCTCAATCAAGGCTGCATGGTCAAAGTCTTCAGCCGCCTCGCCGCGCAACATCGCATCGACGCCAGCCAGAACGCTTGGCGTGTGGTAGGCAGCACGGCCGAGCATCACGCCGTCGACCCTTTCAAGATGCGCGCGCGTTTCATCCAGCGTCTGAATACCGCCGTTTATGCCTATGAAGCGATGAGGCATTCTGGCTTTGAGGTGATAGACGCGACCGTAGTCGAGCGGCGGGATATCACGGTTTTCCTTGGGGCTCAGCCCCTCCAGCCAGGCTTTTCGCGCGTGCACCCAAAGCGCGTCTGCACCGGCCGCGAAGACAGCGTCGGCAAGCGTATCAAGCGCTGTTTCGGGATCCTGGTCGTCGACACCAATGCGGCATTTCACCGTGACCGGAATCTTGACAGCGCCCTTCATTGCCGCAACGCCCTCCGCCACCAGATCCGGCGTCTTCATCAAGCAGGCGCCGAAGGTACCCGACTGAACACGATCCGAAGGGCAGCCGACATTGAGATTGATTTCGTCGTAGCCGAAATCCGCGCCGATGCGGGCGGCCTCGGCGAGCTTGACCGGATCGGATCCGCCAAGCTGCAAGGCGACCGGATGCTCGCAATCGTCAAAACCCAAAAGCCGCTCGCGCGCCCCATGGATGACGGCATCTGCCACCACCATCTCGGTATAGAGCAGCGAATCCCGGGTGATCTGCCTGTGAAAATAGCGGCAGCACCGGTCAGTCCAGTCCATCATGGGTGCGACGGCGAGTATTTGGGCGCCGTTGGCGTAGAGCTTGGTCATGGGGTCTTCGAATTTGTGCAAGGGCTGAGGTGGCCTTCAGATAAGGCCGCTCCCTAGCACGACAAGGCTTCCAAGGCCAAATCGGCCGACAGCAAACGCCGGACGAAGCCAGCCGAACTTTCCGAAGGACACTCCGCCCACGCGTCCTACCATCGCGGGACTATGGATCAACGCGAGAAAAAATCAGCGCAGAATGTCGGACAGGCTTTCCGGCCTCTGACCGGTTCGCGCCAGATCCAGACCGGACAACAGGTCAACCAAGTGGCTGTTCATGAGCTCCGCCGCTGTCGCCGGCTCGCCGGCCTCGATTGCGTCGACCAGAGCGTGGTGGGCGTGACACTCGCAGGTGGTGTCGCGCCGCTTCCAGTAGAGCGCGATGATAAGTGAGGAGTGCGAAACGAGATCGCGCACAAACCCCGTCAGGATGGAATGGTCGGCGATTTCGGCGACACCAACATGGAAGCGTGCCGACAACATGATCGCGTCACTGTCACGACCGGCATGCAGTGCCTCGTGCTCCTTTTCGAGATGCCGGCGCAGGAGATGAACGTCTTTCGGCTTGGCCACTTCCGCGGCAAGTGCAGCCACTTTCGGCTCGATCAGCGCCCTCGCCTCAAATACCTCGCGCGCCTCCTTGGGTGAGGGCTGAGCGACGAAGGCGCCGCGGTTGGGCTCCAGCCGGGCCAATCGGTCATGTGCGAGCGCCTGCAGTGCCGCGCGAATGACGGTGCGGCTGACAGAATAGATTGCCGCCAACTCATCCTCCGGCAGCTTCGTGCCGGGAGCGAGACGGTGGCCGACAATGGCGTCCCTCAACCCGTGATAGATGGGTGACCAGCGCGCGGCCGGTTTGTCGCTATCGTTTTCCGGGCGAAGGGCGGTCAACATATTCATTACTTCTGGCAAGCTCTCCGTTTGTCGCTCGCCGTTGTTGGGATACGGTCGAACTTCGCACGGAATCTCACATTGCGCGCCGGGCGGTCAATCCCTCCCCAACCTTAAGCGCCTATGCCGGGCGATTGCGAGGCGTAGATTCCAGCGTAGCGCTTGACGAGCGGCATGGCGTAGGCACCGACCTTGGACGTCTTGAGGCCGAGCGAGGACAGGCTCTCGGCAAGCTTGACCGCGCAGGCCACGCCATCGAGCACCGGCACTCCATGGTCGCGCGCGAGATCGGACGCCAGATCGGTCATGCCGGCACAGCCAAGCACGATCGCTTCCGCCTTGTCTTCGGCGATCGCCCTGGCGATCTCGTCCGAGATCTTGCGGTGGGCTTCCGAACCCGGCAATTCGAGGTCGAGCACGGCGACGTCAGATGCTCTCACCTTGGCGCAGCGCGAGGCCAGCCCGTATTTCACCAGGTTGTGTTCGATCGCCGGCACCGAACGCGCGAGCGTTGTGACAACGCTGAACTTGCCAGCGATCAGGGTGGCGAAATGGAATGCGGCTTCGCCGATGCCGATCACCGGAACATCGACCGCACAGCGCGCCGCATCAAGACCAGTGTCGTCGAAGCAGGCGATGACATAGGCATCAACCCCCTTGGATTTGGTCATTTCGGCGAGCATGCCGGGCACAACGAAGACCTCGTCGAAATAGCCTTCGATGCTGGGTGGACCGTCCTTCGGGTTGACGGCGATGATCTCAGTTCCGACTGACGCAACGAACTCCGCGGCCTTGCCGATCTTGTCGGTCATAGAGGCCGTCGTATTGGGATTTATCACGAGGATTCGCATGTGATCCCGCCTAGGATTCGACGCCGAGATAAAGATTCCTGACCCGCTCGTCGTTCAGCATCTCGGCTGAATTGCCGCTGAGCGCCACCTTGCCGGTGGTCAGCGCATAAGCGCGTTGCGAGATGCGCAGCGCCATCCGCGAGTTCTGTTCGACAAGAAGTACGCTGACTTTCTCGTCGCGATTGATCGCAACGATGGAGCGCGCGATGTCTTGCACCAGCTTGGGCGCGACGCCGAGCGACGGCTCGTCGAGAAGCAGCAGGCGCGGCCGGGCCATCAGCGCCCGGCCGATCACCAACATCTGCTGCTCGCCACCGCTCATCGTTCCGGCCTGCTGCGAATAGCGCTCCTTGAGACGGGGAAATCGCGTCAGCACCTTGTCAATGCTTTGCTGAACCTCGGCCTTGTCGGTTCGGGTGAAGGCGCCCATCAGCAAATTGTCGCGAACAGTCATGTAGGAGAAGACACGACGCCCTTCGGGCACCATGGAAATGCCCATGCGCACGATCTCGTCAGGTGCCGCGCCATCGATGCGCTTGCCGTGGTAGCGGATTTCGCCCTTGTGGACCTTCTTGAGGCCGGTGATGGCGCGAAGGATCGAAGTCTTGCCGGCCCCGTTGGCGCCGATCAGCGCTACTGTCTCGCCCTCGCGGACTTCCAGCGACACCCCCTTCAGCGCATAGACGTGGTCGTAGTAGAGTTCGACATCATCGAATTTGAGCAGCGGCTCCATGGCTACATTCCGATCGATTCATCTTCGGCGCCGAGATAGGCTTCGATCACCTTGGGGTCCCTCTGGATTTCGGCCGGCGTGCCTTCGGCGATCTTCTGGCCGAAATTGAGCACGACGATGCGGTCGGAGATGTTCATCACCGCGGCCATGTCATGTTCGACCAAAAGCACGGTGATGCCGCGCGCACGCAGCTTTCGCACCATCTCGACCGCGCGCTTGGTCTCGTCATGGTTCATGCCGGCGAACGGTTCGTCGAGCAGGATCACCGACGGGTTCGTGGCCAGTCCGATGGCGATGCCGAGCGCCCTGAGGTGGCCGTGGGGCAAGGTACTGGCGACCTCGTTACGCATCGGCGCGAGGCCGAGGAAAACGAGGATCTCGTCCGCCGATTTGCCGAACGCTTCCAGATCCTGGCGGGCGGCACTGCTGCCGAGATAAAAACCTGCGAGGCTGGCGCGCGAGCGCAGGTGATGGGCGGTCACGACATTGTCGCGCACGGTCATGCTCTTGAAGATCGTGGTTTCCTGGAAGGTGCGCACCACGCCTTTACGGGCTGCGATATGCGGCGCGAGCCCCGAGATCCGTTCGCCCTTGAAACGCACTTCGCCGTCGGTCGGCCGAAGGAATGAGGCAATCAGCTTGAAAAGCGTCGACTTGCCGGCACCGTTCGGTCCGATCACAGACAGGATTTCGCGTTCGCCCACAGCAAACGATACATCGTTGACCGCAACGAGGCCGCCGAAACGCTTGGTAAGCCCGGAGATTTCGAGAATGTCGGCCATGGCCTCAGACGCTCCTCTTGGCCGGCAGGGTCAGGCTGAGCAGGCCATTGGGTAGGACCAGAATGAGCGCGATCAGCACCGTCGAGAAGATCAGGAGCTGGTATTCCCCGGTCTGGAACAGCATGTCCCAGCCGAAATATAGGACGAAGGTTCCGAGCATCGGTCCGAGCACATAGCCCAGCCCGCCGAGGAAGCAGTTGAGCATAAAGTTGACGGAGTCGGCGACGGTGAAGCTCGATGGGTAGATCGACTGCGAGATCGAGGCGAACATCGCTCCACCGACGCCGCCCAGGAAGGACGAGATGGCATAGGCGACAACGCGAAGATAGGCGATGTTGACGCCGATCGAAGACGCGAGTTCCTCGTTTTGCTGAAGCGACTGGCAGAGCTGGCCGATGCGCGAATGGACGAGCCGATAAAGCCCGGCGAAGCACAGGGCCATCAAGAGCACGGCGACGATGTAGAAGGCGAGCCGCGGATTGGCGAGCGTGGCGAAATCCGGAACCAGCGTGATGCCGAAAAGGCTGATGCCGGCCGGCAAGGGTATGCTGACGATGCCCTTGGCGCCGTTGGTGATGGGCAATGCGAGGGCCAGCAGGCGGGCAACCTCGGTCAGCACCAGCGACACCATCGCGAAATAGACACCGCGCAGCCGCAGGATCGGCAAGCCGATGAGCACGCTTGCCGCGGCACAGAACAGCCCGGCAATCGGCAGCGTGAGCCAGAAGGACACGCCATAGTTCATGACCAGGATTGCCGATACATAACCGCCCATCAGCGCATAGGCGCCCTGGCCGATATTGATGCGGCCGATGTAGAAAGTGACCCAAACGCCTGCACTGATGATGCTGAGAAGTGCTACCGAGGTCAGCGTGTAATAAAGATCGCTGCGACCTGTGGCGTTGATGAAAAGCGGCACGCCAACGAGGAGCACAGCCAGGAACAGGACTGCCGAGACGATCTTGGTGGTCGGGGCTCTCGTCATCGCGTCAACCCCACGGCTTGCCCATCAGCCCGTTGGGGCGGATGCTGAGGAAGACCATCAAAAGCGCGAAGATGACGAGATAGGTGACGTCGCCATATTCACGCAGCACGGTGAGACCAACCGATTCCATCATGCCCAAGATGAAGCCGCCGGCGATGGCGCCACCAACGACGCCGGCGCCACCGATCATCACCATCAGGAAGGCCTTGATCGAGATCGGGCCGCCGATGCCTGAGTTGATGCCGGTGATGCTGACCAGCAGCCCGCCGACGATGCCCGCAAGCATCGCTCCGAGCGCAAAGCCGAGCATCGAATAGCGGTTTACATTCACCCCCATCAGTTGCGCGGCGATGCGGTCCTGCGCCAGCGCACGCATGGCGCGGCCGGGCCTGCTGTATTGCATGTAGAGCATGAAAGCGGCGATCATCAGGATAGCGACCACGCCGACGACCATGCGGTCGTAGGGCATGATCAAACCGTCGGAAACAAAGACACCGCTGACGATCTTGGGCACGCCGCGCTGCTTTTCGCCGAACAGGAGCAGGATGACGGCATCGAGGAAGAATGCGGTGGCTGCCGCGAGTAGCATCGTGCTTTCTTCACGCTTGCTGCGTCTTATCACCGTGCGAAAGAGAAACTTCTCCATCAACGCGCCGATGATCGCGAGTGTCACGCCCGAACAGATCAGCGCAACGGCGAAGGGCAGCTTGAGCTGGCCGTAGATCGAATATGTGACGAAACCGCCCAACACATACATCTGCCCATGGGCGAAGTTGAGTACGTTCATCAGCGCAAAGATCAACGTCAGACCGAGCGCGATCAATGCGTATTGGGCACCGAGATAGAGCCCGTTGGCGATCACCTGTTCCATGACGGCAAATCCGGTCGGCAAGAGGTCCGGGATTGGACCCGAACCTCGGTTGAAGCGCTGCGTCGAACGTCAGTCCACTTCGCCGACGAACAGCGTCTTGAACGCGCCGTTCTCGAACTCCGTCACCACCATCGGCACCGAAACCTGGCGCTTCTGGCCAAAGGAAGTCGTGCCGACATATTTCAGTGTGCCGTCCTTGGCGTAAGGATTGGGCGCCGAGAACGTGTCCATGGTCTTCTTGAACTCGTCGACATTGTCGATCGCCTTGGGGTTCGCCTTCAGCGTTTCGATGATGTATTCGAGCGCATAGACCTTGGTGTTGGACTCGTCGTTGTATTCGCCGAACTTCTTGGTGTAGCGGTCGATGAATTCGTCCATCAACGGCGTTCGGATTTCGGGCGTGGAAGCACCGCCGACCGAGATGAAGCCGTTGGCCAGTTCACCCGCACCTTCCTGCAGCACGCCCGCATCCTGTGCCGTCTCAGCCGAGATCAGGCCTTCATAACCGAGTTCGCGCGCCGCGCGGATGAGCAGCGGCGCATTGGCCGGAGCGACCCCCGAAAGCACGAGCAGGTCCGGCTTCAACTGCACGATCGGCGTCAGCACCGGCGTAAAATCGCGCGTATCGTTCTGGTAGGTGTCGGTCTCGGCAACGACGTCGAGGCCGAGCGCCTTGGCAGCGGCGACGCCACCGTCACGCTGGCTGAGCGGGTCGGACTCATTGGCGGCGATGAAGGCGATCTTCTTCACCCCCTTCTTTTCCATCAGATATTTGTAGATCGCCGGGCCGGACTGGTAGTTGGCGACCATGCCAAGTACGGCGTTGGAAGCGGGCGGCACATAGAGCGATTTCGGGAAGGCATAGGGGAAATAGATGATCCCCTTGGATTCCGCCACCGGGCGGACAGCGGCCGCGCCGTCGTCGACATTCGGGCCCACGACATAGTGGATACCTTCCTGGGCCATCTTTTCCATGCCGGCGATGGCGCGCTTGGGGTCCTTCTGGTCATCGAAGGTGACGATATTGATGTTGTAGGTGTCAGCACCAATTTTCACGCCGCCGGTTTCATTAAGCCAATCCGCGCGTGTCTGCATCGAGCGCACGTTGGATGTGCCCCAGGCCGCGGCGGGGCCGCTGGTCACGCCGACGAAGCCGATCTTGAGTTCCTTGTTTGCAGCCTGGGCCGAAAAACTGGTTCCGGTTGCAATTGCCAATACCGAGACGGCGCCAAGCGCCAACGATTTCAATGTCGAGCGTCTGTTGATCATGTCACTCCCCATTTTTGGCATCCGGCGCGGTGTTCCCTGTTTTCTGCGGCTCGGATGACGCAAGGGAAGCCTAAAATACACGCTTGTCAACATATGCCTTTAGTTTTGTATACAAAATTATGGCGGCAAGCGGCCGGTCCTGCGAGCCGGCCTGGTATCACGATCGTCTCCCAAGGCTATTGGCGGTTTTCGGGTCCGCCGCTCGATTCCGACACTATGCCGCCGCTCCGCAACGCGGGCCGTTCAACTGGCACCATCCCTGTTTCCGCAAGGGGTTTTACAATCCGAGGTAGCGGTCTGAATTGATCAGCGGGACGCGACGCTCAAGCGCTTCCACTACGAAAAACCATGAACAACTGCCCAGGCATCTCGTCGACTTCGTCAGGCTACAGCTTCGGCCGTAGACCCAAGGCCTGACGCCCTACCGGACCCAAACACGGGGTCGAACCGATGCCTCCCGTGAGACTCAATCTGGCCGCGCTTCACATGCGCGTGATAGCGAACATAGACGAATACCGCATGCCCGATGAGACCCTTAGGGCACTGGATACCCTTGAACAAAATCATACCGGTCTCGTCGCGCCAGCGAATGTGAGATTGAAACACCGAAGCCAAATTCGATCCGGATCGACATCTGCACTTGCTGACATAGCCTTGCACGCGCATATAAATTGGCGATCCACTTGGCAGAACGATCATTATTTTGGATATTTCTTGGTCGTTTAATACTTTTACATTCGTCAATTATTTCGCTGTGACCAAACAGGCGGACGTGATACGTTCCAAAGCTTGTTTGTGTGTCTCAGGGTGCCAACAAGGGGGGAGCATAATGCCCCGCCATTCCTCGCATAGCCCATGCGCTATGATCGTCATAGGAAACCACGCACTCGCAAGAACTTCTATCGTCAGGCTCCTCAAAGC
>NZ_JBFUKO010000101.1:0-12451 GCF_056400805.1 Aminobacter sp. P4_H6_2 | reverse complement strand
GTATTCGACCTATGAGGTGCCGTTTGCGGGCGCGCTTGCCGACGAGGCCCAGGTCTCTGACCGCAAGAAGGTCGTGATCCTCGGCGGCGGTCCCAACCGCATCGGCCAGGGCATCGAATTCGACTATTGCTGCGTCCATGCCGCCTATGCGCTGCGCGAGGCCGGCTACGAGTCGATCATGGTCAACTGCAACCCCGAGACCGTGTCGACCGACTATGACACATCCGACCGGCTCTATTTCGAGCCGCTGACGGCGGAAGACGTGCTTGAGATCCTGCGCGCCGAACAGGCCAAGGGCACGCTGCACGGCGTCATCGTCCAGTTCGGCGGCCAGACCCCGCTCAAACTCGCCGAGGCACTCGAAAAGGCCGGCATCCCGATCCTCGGCACTTCGCCCGACATGATCGACCTCGCCGAGGACCGCGACCGCTTCCAGAAGCTGCTCAAGAAGCTCGACCTGACCCAGCCCAAGAACGGCATCGCCTATTCGGTCGAGCAGGCCYGCACCGTTGCCGGCGAACTTGGCTTCCCGCTGGTCGTGCGCCCGTCCTATGTGCTGGGCGGCCGCGCCATGCAGATCATCCATTCGGAAGGCATGCTGCAAACCTACCTGCTCGACACCGTGCCGGGCCTGGTTCCCGAAGACATCAAGCAGAAATACCCCAACGACAAGACCGGCCAGATCAACACCTTGCTCGGCAAGAACCCGCTTTTGTTCGACACCTATCTCTCGGGCGCCATCGAGGTCGACGTCGACTGCCTGTGCGACGGCACCAACACCTTCGTCTCCGGCATCATGGAGCACATCGAGGAAGCCGGCATCCATTCGGGCGACAGTGCCTGCTCGCTGCCGGTGCATTCGCTCCCCACCGAACTCGTAGACGAACTCGAGCGCCAGACCTCGGCCATGGCGCGCGCGCTCAATGTCGGCGGCCTGATGAACGTGCAATACGCCATCAAGGACGGCACCATCTACGTGCTGGAAGTCAACCCGCGCGCCAGCCGCACCGTGCCCTTCGTTGCCAAGACCGTCGGCAAGCCGATCGCCAAGATCGCCGCGCGCATCATGGCGGGTGAAACGCTCGACGATGCCTTCGCCCATTACGGCGCCAAGCCGGACCCGCGCAATCCCGGCCACATCGCGGTCAAGGAAGCGGTGTTCCCGTTTGCCCGCTTCACCGGCGTCGATACGCTGCTTGGACCCGAAATGAAGTCGACCGGCGAGGTCATGGGCCTCGACCGCGACTTTGCGCTCGCCTTCGCCAAGGCCCAGCTGGGTGCTGGCGTCGACCTGCCGCGTTCGGGCACCTTGTTCGTCTCGGTCCGCGACGAAGACAAGGCCGGTATCCTGGGTGCTGTCCAGCGCCTGTCCGGCCTCGGCTTCAAGGTGCTTGCGACATCGGGAACAGCCCGCTTCCTGATCGAAAACGGCGTGCCGGCTGAAAAGATCAACAAGGTGCTCGAAGGCCGTCCGCATATCGAAGACGCCATCCGCAACCGCCAGATCCAGATCGTCTTCAACACGACAGATGGCCAAAAGGCAGTGTCGGACTCAAAGTCGATCCGCCGCGCCACGCTGATGCAGAAGGTGCCCTACTACACCACCCTGTCGGGTGCGGCAGCAGTTGCCGAAGCCATCGCAGCCCTCAAGGCCGGCTCGCTCGAAGTGCGTCCGCTGCAGGACTATTTCAAGTAAGCAAGACGTCGCCACAGCTCTCTTCTCCCCGTTTACGGGGAGGTGAGCTGCGGTCCGCGTAGCGGATGAAAAGCCAACTGCTTGGCTTTTCATGTATCGAACGCCTGCAGGCAGATGAGGGGCAGCGCCAGCCTCTCTCGCCACGCCTCCGACGTCTCCCCGCCCCTCCCGCATGTCATGCGACGCGGGTGAAAATAGCCTTGGGGCAACAAATACTGCCGAGCCTCCACCACGCCGATTGCAACCGCTACCATCTATACTAAAGCACCTGCTAAAATAGCATCGTCTTCCTTTAACGAAGCCATGTGATTTTCTTCTGCCCCACCTTTTCACCCGCATAGATTGCAGATAATTCTGTCACATCAATTGGGGGAGATTTGGGGAATGAAGCTGAAATCCACGCGGCCGGCATTTCTAACGATGCTGGCGGGAATGCTGATTGCGGCCTTGCCGGGCGCGGCAATAGCCAAGGACAAGGGCTCGCTGGCCGGCCAGGAAGGCAAGAAGCGCTATGCCGTGCAGTTTGCCTGGACAAAAGGCCCATGTCAGGACGCCTACAAGGGCTATGTCGCGGCTTCCGGCCACTCGGCCTACGCACAAACGCATCTGGGCGGTGTCGGGGCCTTCTACTGTGCCGACTCCCTCAACGCGCCATCCCAGGCGGCAGCCGAAAAGCAGGCGCTGGAGCGCTGTAATTCGGTCGGCAAGACATACAAGATGAAGACAACCGGCAAGTGCGCGGTCTACGCCTCGAAGTGAGGCAGCATCCCCTTTTCCCACAGGGGGAGAAGGGGTTGCCAATGAGCGCCCGCCCCTCCCCAACCCGCCCCCATCCCGCTACCCTGCCCCATCAGCAGGAATCGCCGCATGCCCATTACTTACGACCCGTTCGACGAGATCCGCCGCGAGGCATCGGGCATCAACTTYGTCCCACCGCAGATCGTGGCCGACAACGCCGCCAAGGGCCTTGCACTGAGGCAAAAATTCGGACGCGGCGGCACCGAGATCGGCGTCGGCCGCGCCGAGGAGCTTGTCGCCCGCTCCGAACTTTCGCCCCACACCATCAAGCGCATGGTCAGCTATTTCGCCCGCCACGAAGTCGACAAGCGCGGCAAGGACTACGGCAACGAGCAAAATCCGTCAGCCGGCTACGTCGCCTGGCTGTTATGGGGTGGCGACGAAGGGCGGGCATGGGCGCTGGAGATGAAGGGGCAGACGAAGCCAAACGGCTAGATTGCCCACCATCTGGTTTAGAGCGACGCGTTGACAACAGCACGCGCCGCGAAACGACCGCCGCCGATCGGACAAGCCAGCGCCGCAGGGTACCTTTCGGCGCGGCGCCGGCTCTCGTAAGCTTGGTGTCAGGGTGACCGACCGGAAATCGCCCCACGGACCGTTCAGAACTGCATTGACACTCCGAAAACCGGCCCATGCTGGGTGACTTCCCAATGGAAGTCATTGTTCTCGTAGTCCTGGTACAGCGCGCGGTAGCCCGCGCGGACGATGCTGTTGTGGCCGAAGATGGAGGTGCGGTACCCAAGATAGGCTTGGCCGTTCAGGCTCAGCTGCGAACCGACGCCAAAGCCGCCGACATCGCCTTCCGCCGCGAAGTTCCATCGGTCCGTCAGATCGTAATTGACCCTGGCGCCGACAAACGGGTCGGTCCAGCTTTCCCTGGCGGAAATGTGGTGCCCGGCACCTTTGAGTTCGGTGCTCAATCGGGTCCAGCGCGCGCCGATTGTCGGTTCAATGGCAAACGTCCGCTGCGTGCCGAACACGGTGTCGCCGCCAAGGGCCGCCTCATAGATGCGGTAGTAGGCACCGGCGCTGAGCACGGTCGAGGTCATGCCGACCCCGATGTCGATCGAGTGGATCGGCTTATCCGTCGAGACCTTGGCGTATTGGCCGTCGAAATAGGCGCCGAAAAGCCCGTTGGTGATCTCGGCCTTGCCCATGATCGCGATGTTGAGGTCTTTCAGCGTCTCGTCGAAAGGCACGTTGACGTGTGCGGGAAGGCCTAACACTGACGCGTCACCATTCAACGACGTCGCCCAGACATAGGGGCTTATGATGACCTTCCACTCGCGCTCGACCGGCGCTGCCGGCTGCAGATCGGCGGCGCCGGCCGGGCTGATGGCTGCGAGCAATGGCATCGTCACCAAGGTGGCGAGGATCCCCGGGATTGAGGGAGACTTGTTTGTTGAATGCAGTTTCATGATGCCCGTTTCGTTGTTCTGGCAAGCATTCCGGTGGCCGAAACCACGTGCCGCATGGCTTGCGCCACGCGTGGCGTGATTGATTTGACCGGGGATGGCGGAACCCCGGTCAGCCGCCAATGGCGGCCGACCGGTCTCGGGTCACGATTTTGGGAATGCCAAGGCTGGTGCGGCCAGTTCCGACTTGAGCGGAGTGGTGACCAGGGTCTTGGCGTCGAGATCGAAGCTCATGAGATCGATCCCGCGCAGCACCTGATCGTCATAGGTCTTGACGTAGTACTGCCGATTGGTGAGGTCGGCCACGGTCGACCACTGCGTGTATTCCAGCGGCGCCTCGGCGGTGCCATCCTGCTTCTGCCGGATCCAGCCGGCAGGGATATCGAAATTGTTCAGGATATGCTCGGCGAGGCGAACGCTCTCGATGCCGCTCGGCTTCTTTTCGGCCGCAAGCGTGAAGCCGAGTGCGCGCACGAAGCGCGACGGCGGCGTCGTGTCGCCGGGAACGCCGAGCATGCCCGAGCCTTGCCCAAGCGGAGAGAACGTCTGCCCGCCGATCTCCAGCGCCGGGGCGTTGACAGGCGACAGTTTCACGTAGTTGCGCAGATTGGCCAGATGCCAGTCAAACGGCGGCGAATTGGTCATGATGCCGAGCGGATTGTCGTAGATTTTGAGAACGCCATCGACAGGCTCAATCACCACGGATGCGCCGGAGGCATCGTGCAGCGTGTAGTGAACAGGCGGCGCAATACCCATCGCAGGTTGTACGACGCCGACGATCGAAATGCCTTCGAGCGCGGCCTTGACCTCGGCGACCGTGGCGAAATTGGTGAGCGCCCAGGTCAAGACGTCCCATGGCGCAAGGGATTTCGCCGGGTCGGCTTTGGCTGGGTCGGCATAGCCGGCATAGTCGGGGAAGTAGAGGATGCCGCCGGCGAGCCCCTTCTCGTTCATGCCGTCGACCAACGCGGTTACGCCCAGAGCGTTCAGCCCGACCGCTGCGTACTTGCCCGTCCAGCTCATGCCCGGCTTGCCGTCTGCACCGGTCGCGGCCAGCTCGAAATGGCGCGKGATCACCATCGCCGAAGACTCGAGTTTGAAGGCGAATTCCATGGTGCGGCCGTAGACGGCACCGCCGTCCGATGTAGCGATCCGAATGCTTGTACAGGCTAGCGCTGATTGAGTCGTCAGCAGGGCTCCCGCGACGGTCGCCGCCATCAGGCCGCGCATGGCAGCGCGCCAAGATTTCTTCCGGCTAATTGGCAGGAACGCCGCGTCAGATGTTGCGTTTACCATACGATTTAGAAAATTCGGCATGCTTCTGCTTTCGTCAATGCAAAGTAACGAGATATTTCGCCCGTGACGTCTTGTGCTACATATCCCGAAGACTTGCCAGACCAGTTATGCCAGCCCGCCGGAATTATTGGGCTGGATCAGGCGGCCACGCTGCCAAGGGCCTTGCACTGGCAAAAATTCGGACGCGGCGGCACCGAGATCGGCGTCGGCCGCGCCGAGGGGCTTGTCGCCCGCACAGAGCTTTCACTCCACGCCATCAAGCGCATGGTCTGCTACTTCGCCCGCCACGAAGTCGACAAGCTCGGCAAGAATTACGGCAACGAGCAGAACCTCTCCGCCGGCTACGTCGCCTGGCTGTTGTGGGGCGGCGGCGAAGGAAGGGCGTGGGCGCTGGAACTCAAGCAGCGGATCGGCAATGCGCCAACACGGAGCAAGGTGAGGCGAAAGGCTCGACCTCGCGCCCCGCGTAAAAACTACCCCGCCCAGTCCACCTCGACCATGCCGAGCCGGCGGTACAGCCGGACAGCATCGGCATTGCCGACCAGATTGGTCTTGAGGTCGACATGCGGCGCCTCGCGCGCGTCAAAAGTGGCAAAGACGTGCCACATCAGCGCCTCGCCGATGCCTAGCCCGCGAAAATCGGGGTGAACGGCAAGGTCTTTCACGAAGCCGCCCGACCAGCACAGCGCGGCACCGGCCAGCCGGCCCTCGCCGTCGAGGACGAGGAAACACAACTCGGGGTCGAACTCGGCATCGCCGGAAATCCGCGGCCACCAGACCTCAAACGGCCCGTCCTTGCCGTCGTCGAAGACCAGCCCCAATAGCGTGTGAAGCGCCAGCGCATCGGGCGCCTCGAACGTCCGCACTTCAAAACCGGCCGGCCAAAATGCGGCTTTCAGTTCGCCGGGCAAAACCCGGCGTAAGCGAACATCATGTTCCTCGGGCTCGGAAGCCAAATGCGTCAGCCGCGATGGCGGACGCGGTCGCGGCCGAGCCCGGTCTCGTCGAGCAGGCCCTTGCGCTTGGCGTGGTAATAATAGCCGCTCTGATAGAGTTTGTCGGCCTGGTCCTCATTGCCGTCGGCCACCATCCAGGCGCCGCGCAGATATTTGACCGCGAATTTGAGATTGGTCTCGGCGTCGAGCAGCCCGTTGGCGGGGCCCTCATAACCCATGCCGCGCGCGGTGGCGTGCTTGATCTGCATCAGGCCCCAATGGCCCCTGTTATAGGCGAGCGGATTGAAAGTGCTTTCGCGGTTGACCACGCGCCGCACAAAACTCTCCGGAACCTCGTAGATGGCGGCATATTTCGCAATCAGTGCGTCGATCTTGCCGCGCGAGGCAAGGGCCGGACTGTCGGGCACGGCATAAGACGACGGCGTGAAGCTTTCAGGCGCGACATCGCCGAGCGAGGCGACCTGGAAGCTTGCCGGCACCGGTGCCGTGGCCGGCAGCGCGTAGTCGGCGATGGTCGGGGCCGGCGGAAACTTGCCGAACAGTTTGGGCGCATTGGCAGCGATGATGATCTCGCCGCCGGCCATGGGCGCGCTCATCGGGTCGACCGGGACCTTGGCGATGGTAGCAGGCGCAGGGCCAGCGCCCTGTGCGGCAGCTGCCACTACAGGCGCCTTGGCTGCATCGGCAACTGCCGCAGGCGTTGCGGGTGCTTCGGCCGCTGCGACAACGGGGGCTACCGCAGGCGCTTCGGCGGTCAGCGCATCGGTCGCTTGGGCGGCGGCAACTGTCGCAAGTGCTGAACCTGCAAGCGGCGTATCGGTGCTGGCATATGACGTCGGCACCACTGCCACGGTGTCGGGCAGCGATAGGTCGATTTCGGAGGCCAAGGCCACGTCTGCGCCGGTCGAAAGGTCGGTGCTGAGCGCCGCCGTATTGGTCTGGCAGCCAGACAGCAGAGCCGTCGCCAGTGCCGCTGAAATCAGCAGGTGGGTCTTTATCGCCGGCAAATGCACACTCTATTAATGATTTCGTCCCGCCAACTTCTTACAACACAGCATGAGTCCGGGCAATCCACAGGCGGTTGTGGTTTTCGGGTGGCATGCGGTCGCAGATCGTGCGAAAATTGTTCCCGATTTGTACTGACTAGACCCCAATTTGTACTGACTGGGAAAGGAATGGCCGTGGACACCGCAATCAGCTTCCCCCTCCCCGGACACGCCGTCTTCGAAACCGCGCTCGGCTTCATGGCGCTGGCCTGGAGCGATGCCGGACTGACGCGGCTTTGCCTGCCCGAAAAGACCTATGCCGCGGCCGAACGTCGCCTGCTGCGCCTCGCCGGCGCCAGCGATGCCGCCACTGGCGATCGTACGCCGCCGTCATGGACCACCACACTGATCGCCGACATCAGAAGATATGCCGAAGGCACGGATGTCGATTTCTCCGACGTGCCGGTCGATCTCACCGGCGTCGACGATTTCCGCAGGGATATCTATGCCGCGGCCAGAAACCTCCACCATGGCGAAACAACGACCTATGGCGGACTAGCGGAAAAGGCCGGCCGCAAGGGCCTGTTTCGCGAAACCGGCRCGGCGCTTGGCGCCAACCCGATACCGCTTGTCATCCCGTGCCACCGCATCCTGGCGGCGGGCGGCAAGATCGGCGGCTTTTCGGCCACCGGCGGCTCGAACATGAAGGAAAAGATGCTGGTTCTCGAAGGCGTGCGTGTCGGCCCGCCTCCAGCCACCCAGGTATCGTTCGGATTTTAGTGTCGACGCCTGAAGAGGAAGAAATCGTCGCGGTCGATCTGCTTGCATTTATAGACCGGGCAGGATTGCGTATCGGCCGTCGGCACCCAGGCCCGCTCGGCATACTGGCCGGTGGGGCAGAAGCTGTCATCCCTTACATAGCGGTCGTAGCGCTGCACGCCCGAAGTCGGCGAGCGCCACTGCAGGATGGCAGCGCCCTGACTTACGATCGTGCCGCGCGTCTGGGCGCAACTCATGCTGGTCGACGTGTAGCGCGAGGCCGCCTGTGCCTCGGCCGCAAGCATAGTCAGGCAAACGGCTAGCAGAATGGTTTTCATGATGACCTCCCAAGGCTTCCGGAAGCGGCGCTATCGCCACGCAATATAACATTTTTCGCCCGCTATGGTTGCGCACCGATTAGGCGTCGCCCAGCCATGTCCTGACAAACGGATGGAAAGCGCAAAAACATCCCGCGACTGCGATCCGTTACCTGTCACGGAAGCGCTGGATTGGCTTGCAGTTGTAGACCCGGCAGGATGGGGTGTCGGCGGCGGGTACCGAGGTGAGCTTCGTTTCGAACGATACCTGGCAAAACGAGTCGTCACGCACGAAGCGATCGTAGCGCTGGACACCCGATGTCGGCGACACCCAGCGCAGGAGGGCCGCGCCCTCACTGCGAATGGTTTGCTGCACCTTGGCGCAGCTCATGCTGGTGGAATTGTAGCGTGAGACCGCCTGCGTTTCGGCGGCAAATAGCGTCAGGCACGCGGCAAGCAAGATGGTTTTCATGGTAACCTCCCAACATGTCAGGCAGGCGCCAGCGCCACGCGAAACAATACTCTTCGCCCGCAATGATTGCATGCAAATTGGAGCCAGCTTCAGGCCGCCAGTATTTACAGGGGCTTGCATTCGGCGCCGAATACCCTTATATCCGTGTCGTTGATATTTCGGCCGACAGATCCGTGCCCCGCGACACTCTCGCGTTTGCAGACGTCTATCTCCAAAATTTCGATACAACAGATCAGGCATTTTAGCTTGATCGAGACCAACTGCAAACGACAAGGATTATCGCAATGGCAACTGGCACCGTTAAGTGGTTTAACGCAACCAAGGGCTTCGGCTTCATTCAGCCCGACGCAGGTGGTGCGGACGTGTTCGTCCACATCTCCGCTGTCGAGCGTTCGGGCATGGGCTCGCTGGCCGATGGCCAGAAGGTTAGCTTCGACATCGAGCAGGACCGTCGTACGGGCCGCTCGTCTGCCGGAGCTTTGAAGGCAGTCTGATTTAAGGCGCGCGGGAGCGAAAGCTCCAATTGCGTTGCAAGTCACGGATGTACTGGCGGCCGCGCGACAAGCGCGCCGGAACCAAGACCTGAAGGACGATGCGGCAGATTGCCGTGAGCCTCGGGCCGAAGGGACCAGGATCAGCTGCTGACAGCGGAAGGCGGGGTTACACCCCGCCTTTTTCTTTTGCGGACAGGCTCAAGATCGCGGAGACCCGCCTTGATGTCTGGACGCAACAAAGACAAGGCCCGAAGATCGATCCGATCTTCAGGCCTTTTTTTGTGTGGCAATAGCGGCGTCAGGGCAGCCAGCTGACCGGCACATGCCCCTTGTCTGCCTCGACACGCACCAGCCAGGCCTTCACCGCCGGAAACACATCCAGGTCGTAGCCGCCGACTGTCGCGTCATGGGTGTAGGCATAAAGTGCGATATCCGCGACGCTCATCGCGTCACCGGCCAGGAATGGCGTCTTTTGAAGCTGTGCTTCCATCACGCCCAGCGCCTTGTTGCCGCTTTCCAGAAGCGAGGCCAGACGCTCTGGCGTCGCCAATGCGGCACGCTCGGGATAGGTCATCAGCGAGCGACGCACGGCGATATGGGGCTCATGGCTATATTGTTCGAAAAACAGCCATTGATAGACAAGCGCCCTTTCGTATGCGTCAGGCGGCAAAAGCCGCGTCCCCTCGGCCAGATGCAGCAGGATCGCATTCGATTCAGCGAGAAAGCGACCGTCCTCGAGTTCGAGCAGCGGCACCTTGCCATTGGCATTCCTGGCAAGGTACGCAGCCGATCGCGTCGTGCCGTCGCGCGAACTGGTCTCGACATGGGTGAACGGCAGGCCAAGCTTGGCCATCAGCAGGCGCGGCTTGTAACAATTGCCGCTGTCGGTCATTCCGTAGATCGTGATCATCGCACTCGCCCTTTTTTCATGGCGATTATCGTTGTGCAGGCATGTCGATCCAGCGAATTATTCTTTGGCGAAACATCAGATTTGGTGATGTTTCGCCAAGTCTTATCCAACAAGCCTTATCCAAACAGCGGAACGACCACACATTCGCCGCGACGATATTGCGACGTCTCCCGCGGCCCCTCGGCAAAGACGCAGCCAACCAGCATCGCCGGTTCAAGCAGATCGCCCTTGAACAGGTCGACACCGGCACCGAGCGCGATTTCGAGACGGCCGTCGCTGTCGATGCCTTCGACAAGGACGTCGGCCCCTTGTGCCTTCAGTTCTGAAACGACAGGGCGCAACAGGCGCCCGGTCGCGGCATCCGCGCAAAAACGCTCGAACGAAGCCCGATCGAGCCGAACGATCTCGGGCATCACGCGCTTCACGGCATTGCCGTCGGGCTGATGGGCGCCATGATGGCCAAGGGCCACGCGCATGCCGAGCGCACGAAGCGCGCAGGCAAGGTTTTCGTCGCCGTCGATCTCGCAGATCAGCTGTGAAGCCTCAAAATCTTCGTCGGCGAGGCGCTTGGCCATGAAGCGCAGATCCTCCAGTGATGCCCCACCACCGTTGATGTCATGCTTGAACAGCAGAGCGACACCCTCAAGGCCGATATTGTGAACATTGGCCAGCGGCAGCACTTCGCAGACACGCCCGACGATCGCGCGGTCCTCAACAGCCACCTCGGCAAGGAATTCCGCCATCGCCACGGGCTGGCCCTTGCGATACGGCACGACCTGCCCATCCACTGCAACCGGCGTCAGGCGGCCCTGTTCATGCCTGAAGATCGGCTGAATGGTGCAGCGCAGGCGGAAATCGCCATGCACGCCAAACTCCAGGCCAACCTCATCGGCGACAATCTTTGCGGCCAGATCCGCAGGCAACGCACCAAACCCGAAAAACTCGTCACTCATGCAATGTCCTCTTGCCGAAGCTTCGGCTTAATCTCGGCGCGCGACCTGGCACCGTTTCGGCATTTCCGATCACCGCCGGACCCGCCATGTGCTGTCCGGCGGCTTGAGGGGCCACCGGTTCGAAAAGGGAAAAGTTGGCAGGCACGATTTCCGGCAACGCCAGAACGAAGCCTTGCACCATCGATGCGCCGGACCGCTCGGCAAGCTGCAGCTGCCAGCTCTCCTCCAGCCCCTCGAAGACCGTGCGAATGCCCTTCTCCTCGAACTTCGTCACCATTTCCTTGAGCAGGGCGAAGCCGGCGCCTGATTCCATCAGCCGGCCGATCCAGTGCGCATCGAACTTGACGATGTCGGGCTTGATGTCCCTGATCCGCTTGATGTCGGATTCGTCCGAGCCGAAATCGTCGACCGCGATGCGGAAGCCGTTCGACTTGAGCACCTTGACGAAATCGAACAGCGCCTCTTCGGAGGCGGGTTTCTTTTCCGTGATCTCGCAGACGATGCGGCGCGGATCGATGCCGGTTTCGTTCAGCACCTTGCGCATGTCGCGCAACGCGTGCTCGGAAATCGAACGGTTGAGGAACACCGAGGGATCGAAATTGATGAAGATCGACGCTTCCTTGGGCAGGAACGCCGCCGCGTTGAGCAAATGCAGCGTCCGTGTCAGCGTCTCGACCTGCAGCCGCTCGGCACTATCCACCATGCCAAAGAAAATGCCCGGCGGCACGGCGTCCTCGCCACGAAATGGCCTGATCAAGCCTTCGTAGGCACCGACAAGCAACCTGCCCGACTGAAAGGTGAAAATCGGCTGAAACGCGCTGCGCAGGGCGTGAACGCCCCAAACGCCGGACACAGATCCGTCGTCGTGCCGGATGATATGGGCGAGCCCGATGCTCTTCGACACGGTCCGTCCTATTCCGGAATGCTGGCGAAATTGCTCCGCCAAAATCTCATCGAAGATTTGATCGCCGGTTAACGGAATGTCTCAAACTTAATTGAACGGCAGCCAATCGGCTGTTTATGCACAGCTTCCGCACGATGCTGGCCCAGCATATCGGCAGCGCCAAAGGCGTCAATCCGCTTGCGATTCCCCGCGTCATGCGACAATAGAAGCCCGCGGTCGCGCGACCGCGTATTTGCGAACCGGAGACCTGAAGTCATGGCCTTTCTTGCCGATGCCCTTTCCCGCGTTAAGCCTTCCGCGACCATCGCGGTCACGCAGAAAGCGCGCGAGCTGAAAAATGCCGGCCGCGACATCATCGGCCTTGGCGCCGGCGAACCCGACTTCGACACGCCCGACAACATCAAGAACGCGGCGATCGAGGCGATCCGCCGTGGCGAAACCAAGTACCCGCCGGTTTCTGGCATCGTGCCCTTGCGCGAGGCCATTGCCAGGAAG
>NZ_JBFUKO010000100.1:0-12599 GCF_056400805.1 Aminobacter sp. P4_H6_2 | reverse complement strand
AGGTCACGGCAGCTATGCTCATGACCACGATCCTGAGGCGGAACTTGCCGCTGTTGCTCTGGAGAAACAGGAAGCCGGTGAGCAGGATGGCCGACGTGCCAAACAGGCCCCAGGCGCCGCGCGAGAAGGACAGGAATATGCCGCCGGTGACGATGAGCAGCGGCACAGCGTAGATCGCCATCTTGAGCGGATTGCCGATCAGCACACGATACAGCAGATAGATGCCGGGCAAAGCGAGGAATGGCCCGAACACGTTAGGGTCCTGGAATGCTCCCGCGGCGCGGTCGAATTTTGTGAACATCTCAGCCCCAGGCACAGCGCCGAAGTAGCCAAGGATGCCGAGCACTGAGGTGACGACGCCAGAAGTGACCCAGGACAGGAAAATGACCCGAAACAATCCGGGGTTGGCCTCGGTGACCGCCGCAAAGAAGACCGCGGTGAATCCCAGGAACAACGACACCGCCAGATAGAGCGGTGTGCCCATCAGGTCCGACATCTGCGTCATGGCAATCATGCCGCCGATGTTGAACGTCACGATCAGCACGACCAGCGGAGTGATGGCGCGCGAAATGTGCAGGCCAAACAGTGACCAGACGGCAATCAGCCCGGCCATGTAGAGCTCGTAGGGTGCCGGCTCGCGGAGGACAAAACCCGAAAGCAGCACGCCCAGCGCAATGGCGCCGGTAGAGATGAGCCCGATCAGCTTGGCCTTGATCGCGGCTCGCGGCAGCTCATAGGTGATCGCGCTCAATAGGCGTTTTCCGTATCAAGCAGGCGGATCGGGGTCAGGAACAGGATCTTGATGTCGAACCAGAGCGACCAGTTTTCGATATAATAAAGGTCGAACTCGGTGCGCTTGCGGATCTTCTCGTCGGTGTCCATCTCGCCGCGCCAGCCATTGATCTGCGCCCAGCCGGTTACRCCGGGCTTGRCCTTGTGGCGAGCGAAATAGCCGTCGACCACTTCGTTGTAGAGCAGGTTGTGCGACTGGGCGGCCACCGCATGCGGGCGAGGCCCGACCAGCGACAGGCTGCCGAACAACGCATTGAAGAACTGCGGCAGTTCGTCGATCGACGTCTTGCGGATGATGCGGCCGACACGGGTGACGCGCGGGTCGTTCTTGGTCACGCTCTTGCGGGCCGTCGGATCGGACTGCTCCGCATACATCGAGCGGAACTTGTAGACCTCGATCACCTCGTTGTTGAAGCCGTGGCGCTTCTGCTTGAACAGCACCGGCCCCTTGCTGTCGAGCTTGATGGCGATGGCGGTAACCAGCATCACAGGCGAAAAGACGATGATGCCAAGCAGGCTGAACACGATGTCGAAGGCGCGCTTGGCGACCGAGTCCCAGTCGTTGATGGGCTTGTCGAAGATATCAAGCATCGGCACCGCGCCGATGTAGGAATAAGAGCGCGGCCGGAATTGCAGCTGGTTGGAGTGGGCCGACAGCCGGATATCCACCGGCAGCACCCACAGCTTCTTGAGCAGTTGCAGCACGCGCGTTTCCGCTGTCAGCGGCAGCGACACGATCAGCATGTCGATGCGCGCTATCCGGGCGAATTTCAGCAGTTCGGACACGGTTCCGAGCTTCGGATAGCCAGCGACAATCGGCGGCGAGCGTTTGTTGTCGCGGTCGTCGAAGATGCCGCAGATGCGGATGTCGTTGTAGGGCTGCTGCTCGATCGAGCGGATAAGCATTTCGGCGGCCTTGCCGCCGCCGACTATGACCGCGCGGCGTTCCATGCGTCCATTGCGCGCCCAAAGGCGGATGACGCGTGCCATGATCAGGCGCAGGCCGATCAGCAATGTCAGCCCGGTCAGGAACCAGCCGCCGAACAGGAGACGCGAATATTCTGACGAAACCTTCATGAAGAAGGCAGCAAGGGCCATCAGCGCGAAGGCCGCCGCCCAGCACAAGGTGATCCGTCCGATGGTGGCGCCGGGCCGCATCAGCGATTGCAACTGATAGCAGTCCATAATCTCGAAGAACGCGACGGCAGCAAAGGACGCAGCCAGGATGACGAATGGATATTGCCAGCCGAGATGGCCGAGGAAGCCGACGTGATAGGCGTAGAGGGCGAGCCCCGAGATGAACAGAAGGCCGAACTCCGCGAGGCGCAAGGCACCGCTGACCATGACCGGGGACATGGTGTCGCGCCGGTACTGTGCCGCCACCTCCTGGGCAACACTGCTGAGCTTGGCGGCATCGGACTTTTTACCGTCGCCGCTAGCCGCCTTGACGGCTTCCGCACTGAAGCGGCGCTTTGGGTCGAAATTGGTCATTGTCGTCGATCTGTCACCGGTCGCCGGATTGCCAGATTGACATATCAACGATGAACTAAGAAACCCTTGAACAGGGTGGGTGCCTTCAAATTGTGTTCAGCCGCCTCTTGGTGCAAGCGCTGCGAAGTATGCTTTTTCGACGTCGCGAGCCATCACCGCCACGCCAAAACGTGATTTCACGGTGCAGATGTCCGGCATCAATGCCGCGTAGCCAGCAGGCGATTGCAAGGCCGCGAGCATTTTCTGGCTGATCTCGGCAGCATCCGGACTTACCAGGGCAGGCGAGGCCGATCCCAGAATTTCGGGAATGCCGCCAACAGCCGTTGCCACGATCGGCTTGCCGGCGGCAAGCGTCTCCAGCACGATATAGGGCATCGCCTCAGCGCGCGACGGAACGACAACGACGTGGGCAAGCGCAAAGGCCTCACGCGCCGGCATCGGGGCCATGAAGCGAACCTTACCGGTAAGGCCGAGCCTTTTTGCCTGCGCGTGATAGCGCGGCAGATCCTCGCCGTCGCCCACCATCACGGCCGTCACGTCGCGACCAAGAGTTTGTCGCGCCTTGTCCAGCGCATCAATGAAGAGGTCGGGTCCCTTCAGGTCGCGCATCATGCCGATATAGAGAAAGTCGGCGGCCCCCGGCAGCGAAAGCACTGGCTCGAACTCCGCATCGCGCAAGCCATTGTAAACAAGGCTGTTCGACACGCGCGGCTCGCCGACCTTGCGGATGAACGTGCGCCGTTCGTAGTCGGAGACGAAAAGCAGGTGGTCGGTGAAACGTTCCATCAGGCGTTCAAGCCCGAAGAACAGCTTTCCGGTCGCGGTGGTTTCGTCATAGTGCAGGGAACCGCCATGCGGTGAGTAGACGCGGGCCACGCAATACCTTGAAACCCGCAACAGTGAGCCGAACGCACGTGCATAAACGCCACCCTTGGCGCCATGCCCGTGCAGCACGTCCGGCCGCAATTCCTTGATGATCTTGTAGGTGCGCCAGCCCGAAGCGATGTCGCCAGGGCCGATATGGCGCTGCATCGACGTACGTCTGATCCCAAGCGCCAGCATCGGCTTGATCGCTTCGAACAGACGCTCTTCGTGTTCGCCGCCGGTGGTTGAGTCGCAGATGATGCCGACCTGATGGCCAGCGGCCACCTGTGCTTCCGTCAAATCGCGCACATGCCTGAAGATGCCGCCGACCGGCGACCTGAAGCAGTGGACGATCCGGAGCTTGCGGGGCGCTATCTGCACGGCGTCTTAGAACAGCCGCTCGCGGACGTAGATCGTGTCGCCGGGCAGCAGAGGATCGGTTGTCAGCACGCGGCCGGTCATCACCTTGCCGTTGATGTCGCGAGTGATGTCGACATTGCCCTGGTTGGCACGGGCGCTGTAGCCGCCGGCCATCGCCACTGCCTTCTGTACAGTCAGGCCTGGAACATAGGAATACTGCCCTGCGGCACCCACTTCGCCCATGACGAAGATCGGACGGTAGCGATCGACCTCGACCGAAACGTCCGGATCGCGCAGGTAGCCCTGGCGCAGCTTGGCAGCCAGGGCCTTTTCGACTTCCTGGGCGGTGTAGCCACGTGCCGGCACGCCGCCGACGAGCGGGAAGGAGATATAGCCCGACTGGTCGACACTATAGGTATTGGTCAGGCCTTCCTGTTCGAAGACGGTGACGCGGATGCGGTCGCCGGCGCCGAGACGATAGGGCTGGTCGAGCACTTCATGAAAGGCAGCAGGCGCGGGGCGATAGCTCGAGCAGCCGCTGACGATCAGCATGGCCGCGAGTAGCGCATGGCAAAGGGGAAGGGAGCTTTTCATTTTCGGCAGACACACCTTCGACTGCTTGCCGCCACGCTGCGGGGTATCGGTTCGCGACTGTTATCGTCTTGTTAGGGTTAATGCTCGGTAAAGGGAGGCGTCTTCTTGCGCGCATCAGGTCGAGCGCTGCGTAGTGACGTTAACGCCTGGGTTACCATGTTTGTTTACCGTGCAGTCTGCTCAGCCTCGGAGTAGGAATTGCATGTCTGGCGTCCAATCCACTGCCGGTGATGTCGATGTCGATCTCGGCCAGCTCTTCGCCAGTCTTGCGAGGAACTGGCTGCGCTTGGTGCTGTTTTCCCTGGCGGTCACCGGCCTGGCCTTTGTGCTCGCCTCTCTGGCTACCCCTCAATACCGCGCCGAGACGCGCCTGCTGATTGAAACGCGCGAGTCCGTTTTCACACGCCCCGACGGTAGCGCCGGCAACGAGGCACCAGTCCTCGACGAGGAGGGGGTCACCAGCCAGGTCGAGGTCATCGGTTCAACTGATATCCTCAAGCAGGTCGCCAAGAAGCTCGATCTCGCCAGCCGGCCAGAATTTGACGCCGCATCTGAAATGTCGACGATTTCGCGTCTTCTGGTGATTGCCGGCCTCAAGAGCGATCCGAACGAGCTGCCTCCTGAAGAACGTGTGCTCAAGGCCTTCCGCGAGAAGCTGACCATCTATCGCGTTGAAAGATCGCGCGTCATCGTCATCCAGTTCTCTTCGGCGGATCCAAAGCTTGCGGCAGCCGTGCCGAATGCGATTGCCGAGGTCTATCTCGACTTCCAGCGCAGCTCCAAGCTTGAGTCGAGCACCGAGGCGACCGATTGGTTGAAGCCCGAAATCGCCGATTTGAACAAGCGCGTCAAAGATGCCGAAGCGCGCGTTGCAAGCTTCCGGTCGCAGTCCGACCTGTTGGTCGGCCAGAACAACTCGGCGCTTGCCACCCAGCAGCTTTCCGAACTCTCCAGCGAATTGTCGCGCGTTCGTGCCAACCGCGCCGCCGCCGAAGCAACCGCGCAGAGCGTGCGTCAGGCTTTGAAAAGTGGCGGTTCGATCGACGCGGTGCCAGAGGTTCTGTCCTCGGGCCTCATCCAGCGTCTGCGCGAACGCCAGATTCAATTGCGGAACGACATTGCAGATCTTTCAACGACCTTGCTTCCCAACCATCCGCGCATCAAGGCGCTCAATTCCCAACTCGCCKACCTAAATGTGCAGATCCGCGCGCAGGCCGAAAAAGTTCTGGCGGGGCTGGTCAATGAAGCCGCGAGTGCTGATCTTCGCGAAAAGCAGCTGGTTGCCGACCTCAATAGGCTGAAGGTCGAATCAGGACGCGTGTCGGAAGAAGAAGTCGAACTTCGTGCGCTGGAACGCGAAGCCGCGGCACAGCGCGCATTGCTCGAATCCTATCTCACCCGCTATCGCGAAGCTGCCTCGCGCCAAGATCGCAACTATCTGCCGGTGGATGCCCGCGTCTTTTCGAGCGCGATCGTGCCGTCTGAATCTTACTTCCCCAAGATTGTCCCCATTGTCGGCGCGGCATTCGTCGGCTCGCTGTTGTTGATGGCGATCTTCACGCTGCTACAGGAGCTTTTTTCAGGCCGTGCCATGCGCCCGGCGGCAGGTTCCCGCGTCACGCCGGTCACCCAGGTGGCGATGCCTGTCCGTCGCGTGACAAGCCTGGCGGACGAGGGGACATCTTGTCAGTGGGATAACGCCGAAGAGCAGGCCGTCACGGCTGACCTTGCCGATTACGATCCCAAGGAGCAGTTGGTTGCCGCCCAAGAGGAGCTACGCGTATCGGCACCAATGCCCCCGGTCGCCCATGCCGGCGTCAGCATCGAAACGGCGGCCGAAAGGTTGATCGCCGGCGGTGCGGCTCGTGCCATCTTCATTTCGCCCGAGGGCGACGATGCGGCGGCGACAGCAGTGCTTGTCGCACGCGAAGTGGCCGATACCGGCCTACGCGTTTTGTTGCTCGACCTGACCGCCACAGGTGCTGCATCGCGGCCGATGCTCGATGGCGGCCGCTATCCCGGCATTACCAATCTTCTTGCTTCGGAAGCCCAGTTCACCGACGTCATCCGCGCCGACCACTATTCGGATTGCGATGTCATGCCGGTCGGCACGGCCGATCCGGCACGCGCCATGCGCGCTGCCGACCGCCTGCCGATCATCATGGAATCGCTGACGACTGCCTATGATCTGGTGGTGGTTGAGTGCGGACCGGCCGATGCCGATGAGATCAGGCGCCTTGTCGGCGATGGCACGGAAGTGCTTGTCAGCTTCCTTCGCCATGACGAAGAGATCGCCGATGCGGCCGACGGCCTGCGCGCGGGCGGCTACCAGGATGTCATCCTTGTGACCCCGGTCGGCCATGAGTTGCCGACGACACCGCAGCCGACCCGTTCGGCCGCCTGAGGGTCAATCGTCCTCGACGGGCGCGGCCTTGCCGCGCACGCCGGACCTCAGCCGCTTGACCAGAGCCCATAGCGTAGCGTTGTTTTTGATCGCCCCCTTCATGCGCGACGTTGATCGCAGGCCAAGCGCGTAGAGGCGGCCCTTTGCCGTCAATGGCACCAGAACATCGGCGTGTTGGATCTCGATATCGCACCAATGGCGCTTGTAGGGTTCGTCGCCGACGCTGAAGTCGTAGACAGCGAACCCTTGGTGGCAGGCCTCGGAAATGTTGTCGAAGAACAGGTATTCGCCGGGGCTGGCATAGGCCAGTTCGTCGTCGGCGATGGCCCCGAATTCGCAGATCAGGCGGCTACCGGCCCGGCTCGAGCCGGTGACCGCGCGGTATTTGCCTGCGACCTCCAGCCCATGTAGCACAAAGGACGGTTTGTCATGCTGCAGCGCATCGACGAAAAGTTTGCGGAAAAAGCTGCGTACCTCCGCGTCGGCAAATACGTCGGTGATGCCCATCGCGCCAAATCGCTGCTGCTTCATCGCGAAGAAGGCGTCGAGCATCGCGTTTGCGTCGGCGGCCGTGGTCGCAACAGTGCGCCGTGTACCGCCAACAGCCTCGTATTTTCGCTCCTGGCTGCGATGCCGCTTGCGCTTCTTCTTGCCGTTGGTGCGGGTGAGAACCGCTTCGAAGCCGCCGCCCAGATTGACTGCGAGCGCCACATTCGGGCTCGGTGCGAAGCCCAGCTTGAACAGCGGGTTGGGTAGGTCGTGGAGTTCGGCAATCAGGCGGTCGAACGCTAAAAGATCTACATCCGGACGCGCTTTCCTGATCGAGCCGACGAGCGCGTCGATGTCATGCGTGTTTGCTGTTGCCAGCCAATTCCTATCCACTGCCGGAAAATTGCCGTTGGCGTGCGTGCCGCCCAGGAAGCGTGCAATACGGAACGGTCCTTCGCGACTGACTTCAAGCGCGACAGCGAGCACAGGCCGCCCTTTGGCGCTCAAGGTCGCAATGACAGCGTCGGTCTTGTTGGTGTCGATCCAGGCTGACACCCATTGCGGGCTCTGCGCCGGTGCGTAGATGTCTGTGAAGCTCCCGTAGGCGTTGAGGGCTTCGTTTGAGAGCGGAAAGGCAACGGCCGTTGCCGTGTCGCCGAAATCTGCAGCCGGAGGCGACGCGCTGTTTTCCCTGGCGGCTGTGGCGTCAACCATACTTCAATCCTTGCCGGTTATTGATCGGCACCTGGAGCAGTCCTCTTCATGCTCGATGCGACCAAGCCTATGCGTCAAAGGTGAAGGAATGATCGACGTAGCCCGAAAGCTAGCCTTCCTGCTCATCGGATATGGTGGTCTGAGCGCACTAGCCAGGCCGCTGGTCGGCGGCGTCGGTGCAATCCTCATGCTTCATCGCGTGACCGCGTTTCTTGAGCGTCCGGAAAGCCCGAACCGCCACCTCAGCGTAACACCGCTCTTTCTCGATGTGCTGCTCGGCGAGATGAAGCGAATGGGCTATGCCTTCGTGACGATGGACGAGGCGGTGGCGCGTTTGCGCATGGCCGCAAAAGGCGGACTGTTTGTAGCATTGACCGCCGACGACGCTTATCGCGACAACCTGACCGAGGCTCTTCCGGTTCTGGAAAGGCATGCCGCGCCCATTGCGATCTATGTCGCGCCGGGCCTGACGGGCGGGGAGGTTGATCTATGGTGGGAAGTTCTCGACGATATAGTCGCGGCTGGCAGGGCGCTTTCGATAGCCATGCCGGGCGGCGAATTGAAGCTCGATTGTTCCACGCCGGAAGGCCGCTCTGTAGCGTTCCGGCGCCTGGCCGACCACATCACCAGCGAGGTGCGGGAAGAAGATCAGCGTACGGTCTTGCGCGGCTGGGCCGACATGGTGGGCGTCGATGCTTCCGCCCCCAACCGCAAGCTTTYGATGGATTGGAACGAGATCAGGCGCTGCGCTGGGCATCCGCTGGTGACCATCGGTGCGCATACGGTCCATCATTACAATCTCAGGCGGCTGAGCAAGGAAGCGGCACTGCGCGAGATTTATCGTTCGCGCAGCATGATCGAGGCCGAGCTTGGACGCGCGCCACGCCATTTCGCCTATCCCTATGGTTATGCGGCGGCGGTTGGCTTGCGCGAAACCGAACTTGCGCGCGAGGCCGGCTATGTCTCGGCCGTGACCACGCGACACGGCGTGCTTCGGCCCGAGCATGCTGGCAGCCTGCACGCGCTGCCACGTCTTTCCGTCAATGGGCGTCACCAGGAACTGGTAGCGATGCGAGCCATGCTGTCGGGCGCGACGACCCTGATGTCAAATCGCGGCCGACGCCTCGTGACGGTCTAGGGTTTGGCTGATTTGGGCGGCTTGACCATCCATTTGATGATCCACATCGCCGGCAGGATCCAGAGCAGGCCGCTGAAGAAGAAGAAGGCCAGGTGCACGACCGGGCCGGACTGGGAAAGCTGCGCGACCGCCACCATGGTTGCAATCAGCGCGTACACGATCACCAGCAGCACCAGCAGCACGGTTCCGATCAACTTCTTGACGCGAACGGGCATTTCTTGATCCTTTATCCAGGCCTCGCATAGTCGCTCCGGCCAGTCGACGCAACCGCCGAGGATACGCCGCTATGCGGCGCGACTGCGTGTCGCGTAGGCTGAACTTGCCAGAGAAGCCGCTATGGTCCACCAGTCCGGCGAGTTTCGAACGAGCCGGGAACGATTGTCATGTCCGCGATGACCAATACTGCTGCACCGCTTGCTCAACGCGACAGGGAACTGCACAACCGCGCGCTCGTTCGCGGCTGGCTCTACATTGTGCTGCTGGTTCTGTTCGCGCTGGTCATGGTCGGCGGTGCCACGCGCATGACCGGTTCCGGCCTCTCCATCACCGAGTGGAAGCCGATCCATGGCGTCATCCCGCCGCTCAACCAGGCGGAATGGCAGGAAGAGTTCGAAAAATACCAGCAGATCCCGCAATATGAGCAGGTCAACAAGGGCATGACTGTTGACGAGTTCAAGGGCATCTTCTGGTGGGAATGGGCGCACCGGCTTCTCGCTCGCGGCGTCGGTTTCCTTGTCGCCATTCCGCTTGCCTTTTTCTGGCTCACAGGCCGTCTCGAACGCCGGCTCAAGCCGCGTTTGGTAGGTCTGCTGGCGCTCGGCGGCCTGCAAGGCTTCATCGGCTGGTGGATGGTTGCTTCGGGGCTGTCGGAACGCGTCTCGGTGAGCCAGTACCGCCTGGCGATCCACCTGACCTTTGCCTGCATCATCGTCACGGCGGTTGCCTACATCGCACGTGGGCTGGCGGCCTACTCGCAAGCGCCGGCAAATCGCCAGGTCCAGCGTTTTTCAGGCATCATGGTATTGCTGGTGCTGTTTCAGATCTATCTCGGCGCATTGGTCGCCGGTCTCCATGCYGGCCTTTCCTACAACACCTGGCCGCTGATGGATGGCGCCATCATTCCGGGCGATCTGCTGGTGATCGAGCCTGTGTGGCGCAACTTCTTCGAAAGCCCCAAGACTGTGCAGTTCATCCACCGCATGTTCGCCTACACCGTGCTGGTGGTTGCACTTTGGCATGCCTTCTCGACCATGCGGGCAGCACCCAAGACGACGCATGCGCGCCGGGCCTGGATGCTGGTGATCTTGATCCTTGGTMAGGCGGCCATTGGCGTTGGCACATTGCTGATGCAGGCGCATATGCATTGGGCGCTGCTGCATCAGGGCTTTGCGCTGATCGTGCTGATCTTCGCCACCGCCCATTGGCGCGGCACCAAGGGGGCTTACCCCTTGGAAAACGACGTCGAGATCAGAAGCTAGCCCGCACGTTGCGGACTGCCGCGACAACGGTGAGTCCGCTGTTTTCGTCGGCGTCGTTGCGGTCTTCGGCGTGCCAGGATGCCGAAAGACAACCCCAGGCAATGGCATGATCGAGGATCGCGTCGGGGCGCTGACACAGCGTTCTGGCGAAACTCTCCGCCATATAAGCGATGCGCTCCGGCTCGATGCAGAGATCGCCGTGGCGATCGAGCGGATTGTAAAAGAAATTCGCTGCGTCGAAGCCTGGATCGCCCAGGATGCCCTTGGGATCGATCACCAGCCAGCCGCGTTCGCCGTGCAGGACATTCTCGTGGTGCAGGTCGCCATGCAGCACGCGCAGTTCGTGCGGGTTTGACAGCAGGCGCTCCGCAATGACCGCTGCCTCTAGGTAGAGGCTCTCACTACCAACATCACGATCAGCCTTGGCCTTCTTGAACAGGCTCGCGAAACGCTTCCGCAACGGCTGTAAATCAGCCGGAGGCGGAACATCCGAGGGCGAAAGCAGCTTGGCCAACACCTCATTGGCGATGTCGGTCGCGTGCCGGTCGCCATGCTCGTTCAATTCGTCGACAAGGAGCCGATCGCCGGCATATTCGAGCAGCATGTTGTGCCCCTCGAAGCCGAGCAACCGGACCGCGCCGACGCCATCGCGCCAGGACAGGTAATGCGCGCCGCGAAGCTCGTCGCAGACGTCGTCGAAGGGCTTGAGCGCCTTGACGACGGCAGGGCTGCCATCGGCAAGTCGCACCTTCCAGATGCGGCTGGAAAACGTTTCGGCAATGAGCTGGGGATCGCTGATATTCCAGTGATCCGGCCAGCGGCCTGGAACGGCAGCCTGATCCATCTTAGTGCTTGAGCCCGAGCATCAGGTCCATGTTTTGGACAGCGGCACCCGAGGCGCCCTTGCCGAGATTGTCGTAGACGGCGATCAGCAATGCCTGCGCGCGGCTGTCATTGGCGCTGACATAGACCTTCATCTTGTTGGTGCCGTTGAAGATTTCGGGCTGGATGTCGTCGCTGCGCTCGAAGTCGATGAGCGGCGCGACCTCGATCACACCGCCCTTGAGGCCGGCATAGTGGTCGGCGAGTGCCGCGTGCAGTTCCGCACCAGTCGGCACCTTGGCAAGGCGGCCCAGTTGCAGAGGAACCACGGTGATCATGCCCTGCGCGAAATTGCCAACGGCCGGTTGCATGATCGGATCGTGCGCGAGCTTGGCGTAAGTGCGCAGCTCAGGCACGTGCTTGTGCTTGAGCATCAGGCCGTAGGGCAGGAACTCGGGCGAATCCTCGCCCAGCGCCTCGTAATCTTCGATCATCTGGCGGCCGCCGCCGGAATAGCCCGAGATACCGTTGACGGTAACCGGGAAGTCCGCCGGCAGAAGCCCCGCCGCGATAAGCGGCCGCAGGCCGGCTATCGGCCCCTGTGGCCAGCAGCCGGGGTTGGCGACGCGCTTCGATGCCGCGATCGCCTTCATCTGCGCTTCGTCCATTTCCGGAAAGCCGTAGGTCCAGCCGTCCGCCACGCGGTGGGCGGTCGATGCGTCGATGACGCGCGTGGTGTTGTTTTCGATCAGCGCGACGCTCTCCCGCGCCGCATCGTCGGGCAGGCACAGGATCGCCACATCAGCCGCGTTGAGAAATTCGGCGCGCGCCGCCAGTTCCTTGCGGCGCTCGACAGGCACCGAAATGACTTCGAGGTCATGGCGCCCGGCGAGCAGCGCCCTGATCTGCAGACCGGTGGTGCCGTGTTCGCCGTCGATGAAGATTTTCGGTTTCATGTCTGTCGTTCCGTCGAAAGTTTCAGCATTTCATAAGCTTATGGCCGGATTCGGACTCAAGTCGGCAAGTCCTTGAAACGTCGTCTCAGGCTTTGTCGCGTGCCTTCTTCTCGGCCAGCAGGCCAAGATAGTGCATGGCGACCGTCGAGCCTGCGATGGCCGTAATATCGGCATGGTCGTAGGCCGGCGCAACCTCGACGACGTCGGCACCGACAATATCGATCTGGGTCATCTGGCGCAGCACCGACAAGATCTTCGCCGAGGAGGGGCCGCCCGCCACCGGGGTGCCGGTTCCTGGCGCATAGGCTGGGTCGAGACAGTCGATATCGAAGGTGACATAGGTTTTCTTGCCGCCGGTGCGCTCGGCGATCGCATAAGCGATGTCGGCGGCCCGCATCTCCTCGACCTCGTGGCCATAGAGGATCTTGATGCCGAAATCGTCAGGTGCATGGGTGCGGATGCCGATCTGGATCGAGCGGTCRGGATCGATGATGCCC
>NZ_JBFUKO010000099.1:0-12743 GCF_056400805.1 Aminobacter sp. P4_H6_2 | reverse complement strand
TAAGATACAGGGCTGCACTGCACAGCTCGGCTGCGTTGTGCGGCGGGATCGACGTCGCCATGCCAACTGCGATGCCCGACGAACCATTGGCGAGTAGATTGGGAAACGCACCCGGCAGAACGACAGGTTCTTCGTCCTCTTCATTGTAGGTCGGGCGGTAGTCGACGGCATCCTCGGTGATGCCTTCGAGCAGCGAGACCGACACTTCGGTCATGCGCGCTTCGGTGTAACGCATGGCGGCGGCACTATCGCCGTCGATATTGCCGAAATTGCCCTGCCCGTCGACGAGCGGATAGCGGACCGAAAAATCCTGCGCGAGGCGCACCAGCGCGTCGTAGATCGACTGGTCGCCATGCGGGTGGAACTTACCCATGACCTCGCCGACGATGCGAGCGCATTTGGCAAAACCCTGGTCCGGATTGAGCCTGAGCAGCCGCATGGCGTGCATGATGCGGCGATGGACCGGTTTCAGTCCGTCGCGCACATCCGGCAATGCCCGGTGCATGATGGTCGACAGCGCATAGGCCAGATAGCGCTCTTCGAGCGCCTTCTTCAGATCGACCGGTTCAATGTTGTCGCCGCTACCGTTTCCGGGCGGCAAAAGCGCTTTTCCCATGGGGTTGGACTAGCGGAACGGGTGATTCGCGACAAGGGCATTCGGCGAAAGCAAGAGTGTCGCGGTGCCGCATGCGAACAAGTTTGATTGCAAGGCAATGCTGCCGTTCCGGACAACCAACCCTTCACCATTCTTGCGTGTACTGCGCGCCAATGGTTGCCTTTTCGCGCGAATTGCGGCCAATGTCGCCGCAATGCCTTTTTCCAGTCCAGTTCCTGGCGGACAGGAGAGGCGTGAACGAATCCTCACAGTCTCAGGGAACCATGATGACGCAATACCGCTCTGCATTCAGCAAGCTCGCACTATCGACCTTTCTCTTTACGCTTCCGCTCAATGCAGCACTGGCCCAGGATGCAACCGCGGTCGCAGAAAGGCTGAAGAGCGTACTGGCGGCCCAGAACATGACGCTCGGCTGGACCAGCGTGACTGGCGACGCTTCCAATGCCGTGCTCGAAGGGGCGAGCATCGCGATGGCCGGCGAAGGCAAGCCGCTTTCCATCGGCAAGGTCACGCTCAGCGGCATCACCGAAGAAAACCGCGGCTACAAGATCGAGGCCATTACCACCGAGCCCTATAGCGTCACCGAAGGCACGGCAAAGGTCGACATCAGCCCGCTGACGCTCGGCAATGTGACGCTGCCGGCAACGGACTCAACCGACTTGCTCGCGTCGTTTTTGATGTACGAAACCGCAACTCTCGACAATGTCAGTGTCAAGGTTGGCGACAAGCAAGCCTTCCAGATGACCAACTTCCAAGCTGAAATTACGCCTCCGGCCGATGGCAATGCCATGGAATTCACCGGTTCTGCCGAGAAGTTCACCGCTGACCTGACCCTTGTCGAAGACCCGCAGTCGAAAGCAGCGATCGAAGCCCTCGGCTACCAGAACATCAGCGGCGACTTCCAGATGGAAGGCAGCTGGCAGCCGACCGACGGCCGCATGGCGCTGTCGAGCTACGACGTCACCGTCGACAACGCCGGCACCTTGGGCATGACCTTTGATCTCGGCGGTTACACTGTCGATTTCCTCAAGTCGGTGCAGGACCTGCAAAAGAAAATGGCCGCCCAGCCGGAAGGCACGGACAACTCGGCTCAGGGCCTCGCCATGCTCGGCCTGATGCAGCAGCTCACCTTCCACGGCGCAACCGTTCGCTTCGATGACGATTCGGTGACCAACAAGGTGCTCGAGTTCCTCGCCAAGCAGCAGAACATGACGGCGAAGGACATCGCCAACCAGGCCAAGGCGATCGTGCCGTTCCTGATGATGGAACTGAACAATCCGGAGCTGGCGACCCAGGTCACCACGGCGGTCACCGCTTATCTCGACAACCCCAAGTCGATCGAGATCGCCGCCAAGCCCGCCTCGCCGGTTCCGTTCGCGCTTTTGGCTGCAAGCGGCATGTCGAACCCCAAGGACCTGCCCAAGACGCTCGGCCTGACGGTCACGGCCAACCAAGACTGATCCTGGCTAAGGCCTGAAACGAAAAAAGCCCGGCAGCGATGCCGGGCTTTTTGCTGAGTCGAAAGAGTCGCTTGCGCGAACTTCTTAAGCTTCTTTCTTAGCTACCGCGACGCGCAGCGACAACTCGCGCAGCTGCTGCGGCGAAGCCTCGGCGGGCGCGTTCATCAGCAGGTCCTGCGCCTGCTGGTTCATCGGGAACAGCGTCACTTCGCGCAGGTTCTTTGCACCGACAAGCAACATGATCACGCGATCGACGCCCGCAGCCATGCCGCCATGCGGAGGTGCGCCATACTGGAAGGCGCGGTAGAGGCCACCGAACTGCTCTTCAACCTCTTCGCGTGTCTTTCCGGTCAGCTCGAACGCCTTGACCATCAGGTCAGGCAGCTGATTGCGGATCGAACCGGACGCGATTTCGAAGCCGTTGCAGACCATGTCGTACTGATAGGCCTTGATGGTCAGCGGATCCTGGCCGTTCAGCGCTTCCAGGCCGCCCTGAGGCATCGAGAACGGATTGTGGGCGAAATCGATCTTCTTTTCGTCTTCCAGCCATTCGTAGAACGGGAAGTCGATGATCCAGCACAGCTCGAAACGCTCGCGGTCGACGAGGTTGAGTTCCTCGCCGGCGCGGGTGCGGGCTGCACCGGCAAACGAAACGAACTTCTTGGGATCGCCGGCAACGAAGAATGCGGCATCGCCATCGGACAGGCCAAGCTGCTGACGAATCGCTTCGGTACGCTCTTCGCCGATATTCTTGGCGATGGGACCGGCACCTTCGAGCTTGTCACCTTCCTYGCGCCAGAAAATGTAGCCGAGACCCGGCTGGCCCTCGCCCTGCGCCCAGGAGTTCATGCGGTCGCAAAACGCGCGCGAACCACCAGTCTTGGCCGGGATCGCCCAGACTTCGACCTTCGGGTTCGAGGCGATCATGCCTGCAAACACCTTGAAGCCCGAACCGTCGAAATGGCTGGTGACTTCCTGGATCTCGATCGGATTGCGCAGGTCGGGCTTGTCGCTGCCGTAGGTGCGCAGCGCCGTATCATAAGGAATGCGGCGGAACTGCTGCGTGACCGGCTTGCCGTCGGCAAACTTCTCGAACACGCCGCGCATCACCGGCTCCATCGTGTTCCAGACGTCTTCCTGGGTGACGAAGCTCATTTCGAGGTCGAGCTGGTAGAATTCGCCCGGCAGACGGTCAGCGCGCGGATCTTCGTCGCGGAAGCAAGGCGCGATCTGGAAGTAACGGTCAAAGCCCGCGACCATCAAAAGCTGCTTGTACTGCTGCGGCGCCTGCGGCAACGCAAAGAACTTGCCCGGATGGATGYGCGACGGCACCAGGAAGTCGCGTGCGCCTTCCGGCGACGATGCCGTCAGGATCGGCGTCGAATATTCGGTGAAGCCCTCGTCGGTCATGCGCTTGCGCATTTCGGCGATGATCTTGGTGCGCGCCACGATGTTTTTGTGCAGCGTTTCGCGGCGCAGATCGAGGAAGCGGTACTTGAGACGGATGTCTTCAGGATACTCCGGCTCGCCGAACACCGGCAGCGGCAGTTCCTTGGACGCCGACAGTACTTCGATCTCGCTGGCGAAAACCTCGATCTCACCCGTCGGCAGGTTGCCGTTAACAGCGTCTGCCATGCGCGCCTTGACCTCACCGTCAACGCGGATGACCCACTCGCCACGCACGGTCTCGGCGACCTTGAAGGCGGGCGAATCGGGATCGGCGACGATCTGGGTCAGGCCGTAGTGGTCGCGCATGTCGATGAACAGCAAGCCGCCGTGATCTCGTACGCGATGGACCCAGCCGGACAGGCGAACGGTCGAGCCGACGTCGGATTTCCTCAATTGAGCGCAGGTGTGGCTGCGGTAACGGTGCATGGCAAATATTCCGGTTCGGGCTGTTGTCATACGGCCGGGGCGTCCGATGCGCCCGGGCCGAAATTTGGCGCGAAAAGCGCATGGGTGCCCGGTTTTGTCAAGGTAAAGCCGGCGATGGCGGGGATGCGACCGGGTATTCGCCCTTATGGCTCGAGCCTTTTCTTCAACCAGACGCGGGAATGGCCCGGCGGGAAATCCTCGATGCGCCCGAACTCCTCATATCCCAAGCGTTTGTAGAAGTCCGGCGCCTGGAACGTAAACGAATCGAGATAGACGCCGATGCAGCCGCGCTGGCGGGCTTGTTCTTCGGCCCTTGCCAGCAGTTTCTCGCCAAGTCCCTGCTTGCGGTGCTCGAAGCAGATCCACAGCCAAGCTACAAACAGCCAGGAATATTCGGACACCCCCTTGAGCCCACCGATGGCCCGTCCATCGTCGTCGCGCGCAACGATCCACATGTCTTGTTCGTTGTACGGTCCGGCGATATCGAAGTTGTACTTATCCAAGCCGTCGCCGATCAAACCGGCGGTCTCGTCGTCGATGCTGGTGCTAACGGTCAATGTCGTCATTGCGGCGGCCTCGTTCGTGCCAACAGGCTCCAGCCAAGCGGCCGGACGGCGCGCACGCTAACCGCCTCCGCGGCGGCGACGTTGGCGCAGTCGACGGAATATGTCGCACCAGTGGCTGTCTGCCATTGACCGATCAGGCAAACTGTAGCCACCTCAACTTTTGTATCGCGTGCCTGATGTCCTCCATACGTCCCCTCATCCCGCTCCTGATCACCGCCGGCATCCTGTTGGGCGGCAACGGCCTGCAAAGCACCTTGATTGCGCTGCGCGGCGCGCAGGAAGGCTTTTCGGCGTCGACCATCGGGTTGATGGGTACGGCCTATTTCATGGGCTTCCTGCTCGGCTGCATCTTCATCACGCGCATCATGAAGGCCGTAGGCCACGTCCGGGCCTTCGCGGCACTTGCCGCAATCGCCGCCTCAGCCACGTTGACGCTGGTGCTCGTCATCGACCCGGTGATGTGGTCGGTGATCCGCTTTGCCACAGGCTTCTGCTTCGCCGGGCTTTTCACCGTGATGGAGAGCTGGCTCAATTCCGGCGTCTCGAATCATGACCGCGCCCGAGTGCTCGCCGTTTACCGCATCATCGATATCGGCTCGGTGACAGGCGCGCAGTTCATGATCCCGGTCTTTGGCGCGGGCGGCTTCACCATCTTCGCCATCATGTCGATCATGATCACGCTGTCGCTGGTGCCGGTGTCGCTTGGCGATCGTTCCAATCCAACGCCGCCAGAAGACGTCAAGCTCGACCTCAAGCGGGCGTGGCTGATCTCGCCGCTCGGCAGCATCGGCTGTATTTTCGTCGGCATCACCAACAGCGCCTTCCGTACCCTGAGCCCGATCTACGCCGAACAGATCGGGCTGTCGGTCACCGACGTCGTCACCTTCGTCAGCGTCGGCATCATCGGCGGCGCGCTCATCCAGTATCCGCTCGGCTACATGTCTGACCTGTGGGATCGCCGGATGGTGCTTCTGGTCACCACATTTGGCGCAATGGCCTCGGCACTCATGCTGGTCTTTTTGGCCGGCAATTCGCCGCTGGCCAATTTCGTGCTCGTCTTCATCTTCGGCTCGTTTGCCATGCCGCTTTATTCGCTGTCGGCGGCACACGCCAATGACCGGGCGGAAAAAGGCGAGTTCGTGTTGATCAACGCCGCCCTGATGCTGTTTTATTCGGTCGGCGCCATCGCTGGGCCGCTCGTCGCCTCGATCGTCATGGAGCGATACGGTCCGCATGCGCTATTCAGCTTCAGCGCTGCCGTCTACATCGTGTTCGTGGCAGTCATCGTCTACCGCATGGGATCGCGCTCGCCCGTTCCTGCCGGCCACCGCGGCCGCTTCATAGCACTACTGAGAACATCGCCCATCTTCGCGCGCCTCGCCCGTAAAAATGGGCCGACCGACGGCTCGGACGCCGGCTAGACTTTCCATGCTGGCGCTACAGGTCCTTGACGAAAGGTCGCCCGACTGAAATGGAAAGATAACGCGTTCTGAACAAAGCAATATTATGCATGTAATAACGACCCAGGACGAACTCGAAACCGTCATTGCCGCTCTCGAAAAATCCAACTTCGTCACGGTAGACACCGAGTTCATTCGCGAAACCACTTTCTGGCCCGAGCTCTGCCTGATCCAGATGGCAGCGCCGGGGGTATCGGCGTTGGTCGATCCTCTCGCTCCCGGCCTCGATCTCAAGCCATTCTTTTCGCTGATGGCCAATGAGGCGGTGACCAAGGTTTTCCACGCCGCCCGGCAGGACATCGAAATCGTCTTCCATCTTGGCGGCCTGATCCCGCACCCGGTGTTCGACACCCAGGTTGCAGCGATGGTCTGCGGTTTCGGTGACAGTGTCTCATACGAGCAGATCGTCCAGAAGATCACCGGCGGGCGCATCGACAAGTCGTCGCGCTTCACCGACTGGCGCCACCGGCCGCTATCGGAAAAGCAGCTCGACTACGCCCTGGCCGACGTGACCCACCTGATCGACGTCTATCAGCATCTCGTCGCCGAGCTCGAGCGCGAAGGCCGCGCGGACTGGCTCAAGGAAGAGATGGAGGTGCTGACCTCGCGCGAGACCTACGACCCGCACCCCGAAGACGCCTGGAAGCGGCTCAAGATGCGGCTGCGCAAGCCACAGGAACTGGCCATCGTCCAGGCGGTCGCTGCCTGGCGCGAGCGTGAGGCGCGTGAGCGCAATGTGCCGCGCGGGCGCGTGCTCAAGGACGATGCGATCTATGAGGTGGCCCAGCAGGCGCCACGCGATACTACAGCCCTTTCGCGGCTGCGGACCACACCCAAGGGCTGGGAACGTTCGTCTTCGGCAACCGCTCTGCTGGCGGTCGTCAACGCAGCGCTGGACATGCCACGCGATCAGATGCCCAAACTGCCCAAGACATTCCAGCCGCCGGAAGGCTCAAGTGCCGCCGCAGAGCTGCTCAAGGTGCTTTTGCGCCTGGTCTCCGAGAAGGAAGGCGTCGCCCCCAAGGTGCTCGCTTCCGGCGACGACATCGACCGCATCGCGGCCGAGGGCGAGGCCGCCGACGTCCCTGCCCTTCAGGGCTGGCGCCGCTCGGTATTCGGCGAGACAGCACTGAAGCTGGTGCGCGGCGAGATCGCCATTCGCTTCGACAAGCGCAAGATCGCGGTGTTCGAGATCGAAGCCTCGCAGGCCTGATCGGCGCGGCTCAGACCGCGCCGGCAAGGTGCAAGGCAAACCAGATCCAAAGCAGCCCGAGCACCAGCCACCCCAGAATGAAGGCGCGGCTGCGCATCGTGACCCGGTTCGCAGTCAGGTGGAACCACGCGTGGGCACAACGCGTGGCAACGAACAGCCAGGCAAGCCCAACGCTGACGTAGGAAGCGCCCTCGGTCACATAAAGCGACAGGCACGCGGCGTAAAACAGCACCGGCAATTCAAACTGGTTGATGATGTTGTTGGCGACCGTGACGCTCGATTCCGGTTCGGCCGAGCGTGTCTTGAACTGACTGACCCGCGCCTCGCCTGAGACTACCGCCTCTCTGCGGCGAATGCCGAGCACCACATAGACGATGTAGACCAGAAGAACTTGCGCGAGCATCGGCCAGAAAATGGCGGTCTGGTTCATGGCTTTTTCCTTGAAGAAACAATTGAGATAAAATGACAGTCTGTATTGCGTTCGATTGGCCTTAATGGAGCCTTTACAAGTTCTGATTGAGATTGGGGCACGATATTCCTAACGACGGGAAATGTGTAATGCTCCCCGCAATTGCCAATCGCTACCAACCTGCTCTCGCCGTCATTCAGTCAGCGACCTTGATGCGGGAACGCGTGGCGCGCGAGGAAAATTCCGTTCCTGGCATGCCCCAGGGCAAGCGGCACCCGCCAAAAATATGCAGGCGATCAACGAGCACTATTTCGGCATCAGCCTCACGCCGATGGAGGCAATGTTTGCACTCGTCGAGAAGGCCGTCGACTATCTCAACGGCAAGCTGAAACTGGGCCGCGACGGCGATGCGGACGGCATCAAAGCTGGCAATGAATGGCGCGACGAGGCACTGCGCGACAGCATCAAGGTCAATTCCGACCGCGACTTTTCGATTCCGARGCCTGGTGAGAATGGAGTCACCTTCCGCGCTGTCGCCAAGATGATCCACGATACCTTCGACACCGGATATCTTTCCCGGGACCCAGACCTCGGAAAGCTGCTCGAAGACACCGTCGGCTTCCGCCTCGACGGCATGAGCGTCGCCGATCTGTTTGAAGCCTTTGTCGAGCCTGAAGGCGACGCCGCCAAGAGGGTCTACGACGTATTGTCGGGCGGACTTGCGGGTCAGCTCGGCGGCAAGGTTACTCAGCGGCTTGAGGCTGCCGCTTCCGGGCCCAAATCGGTCGAGGAGACGGTCGCCGACCAAGGCAAATCGTCCATCGATGTGGTGGACGAAGAAACGCTTGCCGAAGACCTGAAAGCCATCAAGGCGGCAGAGGCCAAGGAAAAACTAGAGGAAGCCGCCGCCATACCGGAGAAGGTCGAAAACGCCCTGAAAGAAGCACGACAGGACGAAAGCAGTGAGAACGGCACTAGCAGTCCGGCAATGGCTGCAGCCGCCATTCAGGCACTAACCGGGCTCGAGAGTGCGGCCTCATCGAAAGCGGTTTCCGACCCTGAAGTCGTGAACATCTCCATCGCCAGAGAAAAGCCTACATACGAAGAGCAGAGCGAACCTGGGCAGAGGCTGGAAACAAGCATCGCCAGCCACGAAGCTGCTGGGACTGCGCCGGACGCGCGCGAACCCAAAACAGATACGCTGCGTGGCGTGCTCGCGCATTATCTCGAATTCATTGAGGCAAACGACAACGACAAGCGTCCAGCGTTTTCGATAAGGCTCTAAGTAGTATGGCTTGAGCCTAACTGTGCGTGCTTCGCTGCCCGGCCAGCAAAAAAGCTCCGAGGACGACAACTGGCATAGCTACCAGCGCGAACTTCGTCACGATCAACCCCGAGGCCAGTGACATCGACCTCGCCCCCGCCGCCGGCGGATCGGAGAGAATGCGCGCGACAACGAAGTTCTGGGCGTAGTCGGCAATCGCATAGGGCAACACCAGCGCAAGCGCTGCGACCGAACGCATGGTTGGAGTTAGGGCAGCAAAGCGCGGCAGGCGTTCACCGGCTTTCAGGATCAAGCTGGCCAGCGTCAGGGAAAGCAGTGCTGGAAAGACCAGATCGAGGGTCAGGTAGTGCCAGACAAGAATGATCTCGGCACCCCGACGCCCGAGTGCTGCGACCCAAGCGAAACCCTCGGCCTCGGAAAAGCCCCAGAACCGCAGGTCGAGCGAGGTCAAGCCACCGCTCAGCCTGCGGAAATAGAGGAATTCCAAGGCGACCATGGCGGCAAACACCACCGCCGTGGCAAAACTCAGAGCCGCCGCGTGACGCCGCAGCCGTACGGTCATTGGCCTCACACCCCGCCGGGGTAATTCGGGCTTTCGCGGGTGATGGTCACGTCGTGGGCGTGGCTCTCGCGCAGGCCAGCATTGGAAATGCGCACGAAAGTGGCACGCTCGCGGAAGTCGGCAAGATCGCGCCCGCCGACATAACCCATCGCAGCCTTGAGGCCGCCCGCCAGCTGATGCAGCACGCCGGCCACGGGACCCTTGTAAGGCACCTGGCCCTCAATGCCTTCAGGCACCAGCTTGAGCGTGTCGCGAACCTCGGCCTGGAAGTAGCGGTCAGCCGAGCCGCGCGCCATCGCACCGACCGAGCCCATGCCGCGATAGGCTTTGAACGAACGGCCCTGGTGCAGATAGACCTCGCCCGGGCTCTCTTCGGTGCCGGCGAGCAACGAGCCGATCATGGCAGCACCAGCACCAGCGGCKAGCGCCTTGGCCAGGTCGCCCGAATATTTGATGCCGCCGTCGGCGATGACCGTCACGCCGGCCTTCTGCGCTGCCTCGACCGCCGACATGATGGCCGAGAGCTGGGGTACACCCACACCGGCAACGATGCGCGTCGTGCAGATCGAACCCGGTCCGATGCCAACCTTGACGGCGTCCGCACCAGCATCGATCAAGGCCCGGGTGCCATCGGCAGTGGCGACGTTGCCGGCCATGATGCGCACGGAGTTGGAGATCTTCTTGGCGCGGGCCACGGCATCGAGCACGCGCTGCGAATGGCCATGCGCAGTGTCGATGACGAGCAGGTCGACGCCCGCGTCTATCAGGCGCTCGGCACGCTCGAAGCCGTCATCGCCAACGCTGGTGGCAGCCGCTGCCCGCAGGCGTCCCTGCCCGTCCTTGGACGCGTTCGGGTTGAGCTGCGACTTCTCCATGTCCTTGACGGTGATGAGGCCGACGCAATTGCCGTGCTTGTCGACGACCAGCAGCTTTTCGATGCGGTGCTGGTGCAAGAGGCGCTTGGCTTCGTCCTGCTCGACCGTCTCCTTGACGGTGATCAGGTTCTCCCGCGTCATCAATTCATAGACCTTCTGCGCCGGGTCGGAAGCAAAGCGCACGTCGCGGTTGGTCAGGATGCCGACGAGGCGCCCGGTCTTTTGACCGCCGCTGCCACCGTTCTCGACGACCGGGATGCCGGAGATGCCATGCGCCCGCATCAGGGCGCGTGCGTCAGCCAGGGTTGCGTCAGGGCCGATGGTAACCGGGTTGACCACCATGCCCGATTCGAACTTCTTGACCTGGCGGACCTGCTCGGCCTGTTCGGCCGGGGTGAAGTTGCGGTGGATGACCCCGATGCCGCCGGCCTGGGACATGGCGATGGCAAGCCGCGCTTCCGTCACCGTGTCCATGGCGGCTGAAATGATCGGAATGTTGAGATCGATGTCACCTGCGATACGGGTGCTGACGTCAGTCTCGCCGGGCATGACCTCGGAATGACCGGGCTGCAATAGCACGTCGTCAAAAGTCAGCGCCAGCGCGCCGGTGGAGGATTCAATGATTTTTGCCATGGCCAACCTCGGAATGCGTCAAAGGACGCTGGAACCATTGGTATGCAGCGCCGACTCGTCTTTTCCCTTTCAGGATTGGCGCTGGCTGGTACCACGTCTTCGGTTCGATGAAAAGCACGTGATGAAGGCCAATCGACGCAGTTCACCGCGGGAACGCATTGCCGAGACCTTGCGTTATGCGAGGGAGGTTAGTGGTTCGAACCGACTGGCCTTGAGAAGCGGCAGGTCCTGGCAGCGGACAGGCAGGCATATCCATGCTAACCCACCGATACGGCTGAGCCAGCGGCCGCTGTTGCAGACTTCAAGCCGGACACTTTCGTGAATAGAACCACGCCGCTGATCCTTGCCGTCGCCTTGTTCATGGAGAACATGGACTCGACGGTCATCGCAACCTCATTGCCGGCGATCGCCACCGACATCGGCACCAGCCCCATTGCGCTCAAGCTTGCGCTGACAGCCTATCTGGTTTCGCTCGCCATCTTCATCCCGATCAGTTCGTGGATGGCCGACCGTTTCGGCGCGAAGCTCGTCTTCCGCGTTGCAATCGCCGTGTTCATGCTGGGCTCCATCGCTTGCGCCATGTCAGACTCGCTGAGCGCGTTCGTGCTCGCCCGCTTCTTGCAAGGCATGGGCGGATCGATGATGACGCCCGTAGCGCGGCTCGTTCTGGTGCGCACGACGGAAAAGAGCGGACTGGTCGCGGCAATGGCGACGCTGACCATCCCGGCACTCGTCGGCCCATTGATCGGACCACCGGTCGGCGGCTTCATCACCACCTTCTTTACCTGGCACTGGATCTTCCTGATCAACATTCCGATCGGCGTGATCGGCATCTGGCTGTCGGGGATTTTCCTGCCCGAAATACCGCCCGAAGCGACACGGCCGATCGACGTGCCCGGCTTCTTCCTGTCGGCTATCGCTGCATCAGGCGTGGTCTTTGGCCTGTCGGTGGTCAGCTTGCCGGCACTGCCGCCGGCCGTCGGCGCGATCACCATCGTCATCGGCGTGGCCGCCGGCCTGCTTTATGTCCGCCACGCGCGCCGCGCGCCCTACCCGCTGCTCGACCTCAAACTCTTCGCCAATCCGGTTTTCCGCACCGCCATCGTCGGCGGCTCATTGTTTCGCGTCGGCGTTGGCGCGGCTCCATTCCTTTTGCCGCTGCTGTTTCAGCTCGGTTTCGGCCTATCGCCGTTCCAGTCCGGCATGATTACCTTCGCCACCGCAGCAGGTGCGCTATCGATGAAGTTCGTGGCGCCGAGGATCCTGAGGACAGCGGGCTTTCGCAACGTTTTGGTGGTTGCGTCGGTCATGTCGGCCGGCCTGATGGCCGCAAACGCACTGTTCACCCCGCAAACGCCTTATCTGGCGATCCTGTCGGTGCTTTTCCTGGCCGGCTTCCTGCGCTCGCTGTTTTTCACCTCGTCGAACGCGCTGGTCTTTGCCGACATCGAGGCATCCCAGAGCGGCCAGGCAACAGCAATCTCGGCAGTCGCCCAGCAGACTTCGGTGGCTTTGGGCGTGGCCATCGGTGGCGGGGCGCTCGAGATCTGGTCACTGGCCACCGGCCAGGCGATCGGCGGCGCGGGCTTCACCTTTGCATTCCTGACCGTCGCCGTCATTTCGCTGCTGCCGGCGCTCATGTATGCGCGTTTGGCGCCCGATGCCGGCAAGGCCATCTCCGGCCACCGCTTGGCGCGCAATACGGCAGACGAGCCGCAGCAACTATGAGACGTCCGGCTCGGTTTTGCCCTTGAAGTCCTTGGCGAGCAGATAAAGCTCTGCCGATTCT
>NZ_JBFUKO010000098.1:0-12746 GCF_056400805.1 Aminobacter sp. P4_H6_2 | reverse complement strand
GCCATAGGCTACATGTTGCGAGCCTATTTTGTGGCTGTTCGCCGCCATGTGGCATGCGAGCAGAGTTTGCTCGCTTCGCTGCGTGCCACCGCCAATCCCCTCTGAAACGGCAATCAAGCGAGACGATGCTTCGTCCGACTTGGCGAAGCATCCGAGCGTCCGGTTTCGGCAACATAAAAACGTATCGCAAGAATATTCAAAAAAATATCGCACCGCAGCATTTGTTTGCGCTGGATCAAAGACTGGTTTTCGTGAGCCACCTATTCTACCGATCGTAGTAACAGGCAACGTCACGCACTAAGGAGATTTGAAATGTTGACGCGACGCGAAGCACTCTTGGGTACAGCCACTGGTGCGGCTGCCGCAGCAATCTTGGGCTCTATGGCCGCAGCTCCAGCTTTAGCTGAGGTGAGCGCAGCCGATATCGCCACGCTGCCCCGGGTCAAGGTTGACCTTGTCGCGCCGCCCTTCGCACACGCCCATGACCAGATCGCCAAGGGCGGCCCGAAGGTGGTTGAATTCAAGATGACCATCAAGGAGCAGCCGATGGTGATCGACGGCGAAGGTACGACGCTCAGGGCCATGACTTATGAAGGCTCGATGCCCGGCCCATTGATGATCGTGCACGAAGGCGACTATGTCGAACTGACGCTCGTAAATCCCGAAACCAACGAGATGCCACATAATATCGACTTCCACGCGTCAACGGGCGCGCTCGGTGGTGGGGCACTGACCAACGTCAATCCCGGCGAGCAGGTTGTGCTGCGCTGGAAGGCGACCCGCACCGGCACTTTCGTCTATCACTGCGCACCTAGCGGAATGATCCCCTGGCACGTGGTATCGGGCATGAACGGTGCGGTCATGGTGCTGCCGCGCGACGGCTTGAAGGACGAGGCTGGCAAGCCCCTGAAATACGACCGGATCTTCTACATCGGCGAGCATGACCTTTACATACCGCGCGATGAGAATGGAAAGTACAAGAAGTACGATTCACTTGGCGACAGCTACGATGAAACGCTCAAGGTCATGCGTGGCTTGATCCCGACGCATGTCGTGTTCAACGGTAAGGTCGGTGCGCTGACCGGCGACAATGCGCTGAAGGCCAAGGTTGGTGAGACGGTTCTGTTCATCCATGCTCAGGCGAACCGGGACACCCGGCCCCACCTGATCGGCGGCCATGGCGACCATGTCTGGGAGCTGGGCAAGTTCGTCAACCCACCAGCCAAGGACCTCGAAACCTGGTTCATTCGCGGCGGATCGGCGGGAGCGGCGCTCTACACCTTCCTCCAGCCAGGGGTCTACGCCTACGTCAACCACAACCTCATCGAGGCGGCCGAGCTTGGCGCAACCGCGCATGTGATGGTCGAAGGTGAGTGGAACGACGACCTGATGAAGCAGGTTCAGGCCCCCGGCCCGATTCCGACCAACTGACGGCGGACCTTAACGCTGCTTCTTACGGCCCGCCGGTATCTCCTGCGGGCCGTTTTCTTTGCAAAGGACCAAACCCATGAAGTTCGGCGGTATTCTCGTGACCACTGCCATCGCTGTCCCAGCCATCGCGCTGGCGGTCTTTTCCCAGACAAGCGGGCCCGGCAGRCCCCCTGCTCTTTCCGGGCTGGCATCGCCGGCGACTGTCACCATAAACGCCGGCACCTTGGCCTATCGGCTTCCAGGCGAATTTCTCAAGGCCGAACGACCGGTCGATGCGCCAGCGGAGGACGTGCGCTTCCGCCGTCCGTTCGAGATCATGGCCTACCAGGTCAGCACCAGCGACTATGCGCTGTGTGTTGCCGACGGCGCCTGCGAGGCAGCCGAAGGCGCGAGCGGCGAACAAGGCAAGCTTCCTGCGACCGGTGTGAGTTTCCGCGACGCGATGGCCTATGCGCAATGGCTGTCGGATCGCACCGGCGAAACATGGCGGCTGCCCACCGACGAAGAATGGGCGTTCGCGGCCGCCGAACGGTTTGCCGATGACACGCTGGGGGTCGAAGACAGCAACAACCCCGCCGCACGCTGGCTCGCGCGCTATCGAAGCGAGGCCGAGTCCGCCAAGGGACGCGATCCCGAGCCCAAGCCCCATGGCCATTTCGGGGCGAATTCGAAGGGCGTCTATGATCTGGCCGGCAACGTCTGGGAATGGACCTCGACCTGCTATCGTCGCGCTTCCGTGAACCACCAAGGCAACGTCGACAGCAGCACCGACAATTGCGGCGTAAGGGTCACCGGCGGCCAGCACCGCGGCTACATGTCATTCTTCATTCGTGATGGCAAAAGCGGCGGCTGTGCCGCAGGCATGGCACCCGACAATCTCGGCATCCGGCTGGTGAAGGAGCGCCCGTCGCTGTTTGCGGCACTCAAGGCATTCTGGCGCAACGCTGTCGGCTAAGGCCGCCGTCGCACATCAGCGAACCAATCAAGCAAGAGGCCCAGATCTCCTTCAGGAAATCTGGGCCTTTTTTATGTCGCGGTGGCTTGCGAGGCAGGTTCGAGATCAGCTGGGTGCGGCGTTGGGCTGGCGCGCGCGCAGTTTCGGACGCACCAGCATACCGCCATAGAGCAATGCATAGCCGAGAAATGCCACGGTCCATGCCGCTGCCGATCCATGCAGGAGTGCCGGCGCGCCCGGAAGAAAAGCCGCGACTATACGCAACAGCGCCGAAACGACGATCGCTGCGAAGACCAGGCAAGAGCCGGCACCGGCATGCAATTCGCGTCCGGTATGCCCCAGCGTTGCCCGCGCCATCACTGCAAGCGTCATTACCCCGATCGCTCCCACGCCGAATGCGTGAAGAGCAGCTGCCGGCGGAACTGCCTCGGGCAGCAGGGCAGCCAGACCGGCCAAGGCTAGCCCCAGCGCCACAAAGGCGTAGGCAATGTGCAGGATCAGTACCAGCGGGTCGCGCAGCGTACGGTCGCCCGCCCAGCGCGCGAGCCGAACGGTGTTGAGAAGGGCAGCCCCCAGCAGCATCGCACCTGTAACAGACCGCTCCGGGAAGCAGGCCCAGGCGACAAGCGACAAGCTGGAGAGAGCGATCGTCACCCCATCGAAACGGTTGAACGGAACGGGCAACCGGCCCGGATTCGCGCGTGCAAGCCAGTTGCGGGTGAAGCTCGGGATGATGCGCCCGCCGATGATCATGATGAGCACGATGCCCGCCCCGATGCCAAGCCTGCGGCTGACATCAGATGCGCCCTGATAGTGCGCCTCGACATGGAAGGCGACATTGGCGGCGAAGAGCACGACCAGCGGCGCAAGAACCTTGAGGTTCCGCCAGTTGCGCCCGGCGATGATTTCGATCGCTGCGGCAACGGCAACCGCCAGCAGGAACGCACTGTCGATCATGGCTGCCGCAAGCCAGCCGATGTCGGCCGAAAAGAACACGGCCAAGCGTCCAGCCAACCAGAGAAGAACCAGTGCGAGCAGCGGCAGCCCCTGGACGGGCAGCCTGCCTGTCCAGTTGGGGATGGCGGTCAGCAGAAATCCGGTGACGATCGCGGCGAGATAGCCAAAGAGCATCTCATGGATATGCCAATCGACTGGCGCCAGCGCGCTCGCGGTTTCGAGCCGGCCGTAAAGCATGGGTAGCCAAAACAGGATGGTGATGCCGGCATAAATCGAGCCGAGCAGGAAAAATGGACGGAAACTATAGGAGAGCACAGCGGGATAGTTGCCCGGCCGAACGCGCGGAATAGCCATGACATCGCTTTCAACGGGAAAAGGCCGGGTAGAGCTGGTGCTCCACCCGGCTGATTTAGAGATGAATTGAGCAGCCTCGCACCGGCACTCAGCTGCCAGCGGGAACCTGAGCCAGAAGTGCCTCGAACGTCTTCTTGGCCTTGCCGAGCTGCTTGACGGCCTTGGCCTGCTCGAGGTTGGTCGGCTTGCCGACCACGATCAGCGCGACCATGCCCATGCCGTAGTGCGGCGTGCACTTGACGCCGTAGACGCCTTCCTTGTCGAGGGTGACGGAAATCTTCTCATTCATCTTGCCCTTGAACGGCGTCGCCCCCTCCGGGATCATGTCCTTGATGCTTTCGGCGTCGTGGGACTTGTCGGTCGGCACGAAGGTTATGGTATCGCCGGGTGCAGCGACGACGTAATCGGGCTGGAACACCATGGAGCCCTTCTCGCCCTTGTTGAGCATCTGGATTTCGATCTCGGCGGCCTGAACGGTGCCGGCCAGCAACACGGCTGCGAATGCGGCTGCAGTAGCAATGGCGTATTTCATGATCTTTTCTTTCCTTTCACGACGGCTCCAGCCGTTGGGCCCTTGCCTAAGGCGCCTTTGCCGAGGACACTTTGATCCAGCGCAAACCCAAGCGAGATGATCTGTGGTTTCGGAGAACAGCATTGGGCATTCGCAGGAGTAACTGAAATGAGCCGTCTCGACCGCTCGCTAATCGCCGGCTTGCCCGTCTTCCAGGGCATGGCCCCGGAGGACCTCGACCGTCTCCTCCAGCAGGCACGATCGCTGCGCATCGCCAAGGATCAGACGGTCTTCGAGCAGGAAGGAGAGGCACACTCTTTCTTCCTGCTGCTCGACGGCCATGCCCGCGTCGTCAAGACCACTCCGGACGGCCAACAGGTTATCGTGCGCTACATCAGCCCCGGTGAACTGATGGGCATAGCCCATGCACTGGGGCGCACCACCTATCCCGCCAGTGCCGTCGCTGCCGTGGACTGCGTCGTGCTCGCCTGGCCCGGGCATCTGTGGCCGGAGCTGGCGGAGTCTTTTCCAAGCTTCGGCACCAGCACCTACAAGACCGTTGGCGCCAGGCTCCAGGAGACCCAGGCCCGCGTCGTCGAAATGGCGACCGAACAGGTCGAGCAGCGTGTCGCTCACGCGCTGCTGCGGCTGGTCAAGCAGACCGGAAAGAAGACTGACGAGGGCATCCTGATCGACTTCCCGATTTCACGTCAGGACATCGCGGAGATGACGGGGACGACCCTCCACACAGTCAGCCGACTGCTCACGGCATGGGAAGAGAAGGGCTTAGTCAAAAGCGGACGTCAGAAGGTAACGGTGGTCGAGCCGCACCGCCTGTTCGTTCTGGCCGAGGGACGTGCCGACAAGAGCTGACGCTCCCAGCCCTTATTTCATCGCTGTCATCAGGTCGCGAAGCAACACGTCCTCGTCCAAGCGGTGTTCCCTCGCCGCATCCGAAACGGTATGGAACGACGCGATCGGGCAACCGATGCAAATAAGACCATGCCCGAGCATCACCCTTATGGTTCCCGGCCATTGGCGCATGATCGCGTCCATTGTCATGTCGTCATTGAAACGTGGCTTCATCGTCGTTGTCCGCTTCTGAAGCCGCCATGATGGGCGCATCTGGCAGCGCGGTCATTGCGCGCCGACAAACAGAACAGCGATATCTTCAGTCCAGCGCCATGACATCAAGCGGAATGCCCGCATGCTGCGACCTGACATAGCGATCGAGTTGATCGACGGCCGAGGATTGCGGCAGCTGGTTGCCCTGCAGTTCCGGCGGAACCTGCCAGCCAGGGGCTATGCCCTTCATGTTGGGCAGCTCGTGAGCGATGCCCTTGTGGCAGTCGATGCAGGTCGCTTTTCCCGAAAGCAGATAGCGCGTATGGATATCGGCGGCGCGTTGGGTCTGGCGCGTCAAATCCATGGCGACTGACGAGTGGCAGTTGCGGCATTCGAGGCTGTCATTGGCTTTCAGCCGCGCCCATTCGTGCTGAGCGAGTTCCAGACGCTTGTCCAGGAATTTGCGCCTTGTGTCGATCGTCCCGAAAATCTTGCCCCAGACCTCCTTCGAGGCCTGCATCTTGCGGGCGATCTTGTCGGTCCATTGATGCGGGACGTGACAATCCGGGCAGGACGCACGCACGCCCGAACGGTTGGCGAAGTGGATCGTATGGGTCAGCTCCTGATAGACGTTGTCGCGCATCTCGTGGCACGAAGTGCAGAATTTTTCCGTGTTGGTGACTTCAAGCGCAGTGTTGAACGCGCCCCAGAACATCACTCCGCCAACAAAGCCGCCGAGCGTCAGGAAGCCCAGACTCAATGTACCTGCCGGCGTGCTTACGATGCGCCACGCCCACARCAGCCAGTCCTTCAATCGTTGCATGGGCCTACTCGCTGCCGGCGGGCTTGAAGCCCAGTTCGCTCATATCCTTGAAGCGGTTCTCGACGAGCGGTCGAACATCCGCCTGCGGCACATGGCACTCGGTGCAGAAATACCGCCGTGGCGATACGTCGGCCAGCATCTGGCCCTCCCGATTCATGTAGTGGGTGACACTGATCATCGGCGCGCCCGAGCTCTGGGTGAATTCCCGCTTGTGGCAGGACAGGCAGCGGTTGGCGTTGACCGAGAGCTGATAGCCTTCGATCGAATGCGGGATGACCGGCGGCTGTTCGGGATAGGCACGCATCTGCCTTCTGTCGTCGGTCACCCATTTGGGAACCGGCGCCGCTGGGACCGACTCCATGGGGGTCGGCGGCCCCGTAAGTTCGGGAGACCTGTTGGCGGCCATCTGGGCTACGGCTGCAGTTCCCGCGCAAAACAGCGTGACAAAAACAAGCGCGGGGACGGTGCGGCGCATATTTATGCGACGGGAACGATCTTGACTGCGCATTTCTTGAAATCCGTCTGCTTGGAGATGGGATCAGTTGCGTCGAGCGTTACCTTGTTGATGAGCTGGCTGGCATCAAACCATGGAACGAAGATCACGCCGCTCGGCATCCTGTTGCGCCCGCGCGTTTCGATACGCGAACGGATCTCGCCACGGCGCGAGATCACGCGCACCTCGGCCCCCTGGTTGATGCCACGTTTGCGGGCGTCGTCCGCATTCATGAAGCAGCGCGCACCGGGGAAGGCCCGGTAAAGTTCCGGCACGCGCAGCGTCATCGAACCGGAGTGCCAGTGTTCAAGCACGCGCCCGGTGACCAGCCAGATGTCGAACTCGTCATCAGGCGATTCCGCCGGCGGTTCGTAGGGCACCGCAAGGATCACCGCCTTGCCGTCGGGCCGGCCATAGAACTTAACCCCCTCGCCCGGCTTCACATATGGATCAAAACCCTCGCGGTAGCGCCACAGCGTTTCCTTGCCGTCGACAACGGGCCAGCGCAGGCCACGCACCTCATGATAGGCATCGTAGGGCGCAAGGTCGTGGCCATGACCCCGGCCAAATGTGGCGTATTCCTCGAACAGCCCCTTCTGGAGGTAGAAGCCAAACTCCTTTGCCTCGTTGTTTTCATAGTCAGGGTTGATCTCGCTGCGCGGGAACTTGTCGACATTGCCATTGCGAAACAGCACATCGTGCAGCGTCTTGCCGCGATAGGTCGGGTTGGCGTCGAGCATCTCCTTCGGCCAGACCTCCTCGGTAGTGAAGTATTTCGAAAACTCCGCCAGCTGCCACAGATCCGATTTGGCATCGCCCGGTGCTTGCACCAGTTGATGCCAGACGTGGGTACGGCGCTCGGCATTGCCATAAGCACCTTCCTTTTCAACCCACATCGCCGCCGGCAAGATGACATCCGCCGACATCGTGGTGACGGTCGGATAGGCGTCGGACACGACAATGAAATTGTCCGGGTTCCGATAGCCTGGATATGTCTCGTTGCTGCTGTTGGGGGCTGCCTGGACGTTGTTGTTGACCTGCACCCAATAGAAATTGAGCTTTCCGTCCTTGAGCATGCGGTCCTGCTCGACGGCATGGAAACCTGGTTTGTCGGGCAGAAGGCCTGCCGGCAGCTTCCAGATCTCTTCGGCATGCTTGCGATGCTCGGGATTGGTCACCACCATGTCGGCGGGCAGCCGGTGGGCGAAGGTGCCGACCTCGCGCGCCGTCCCGCATGCTGAAGGTTGTCCGGTCAGCGAGAACGGGCTGTTGCCGGGTTCGGAGATTTTCCCGGTTAGCAGATGGATGTTGTAGACCATCTGGTTGGCCCAGACTCCGCGGACATGCTGGTTGAAGCCCATGGTCCAAAGCGACATCACCTTACGCTTGGGATCGGCGTAGAGTTCTGCCAGTTCTTCGAGAAAGCCCTTTTCCACGCCGCTGAGTTCAGCAACCTTTTCCAGCGTGTATTCCGAAACCAGCGTCTTGAATGCCTCGAAGTCGATCGGCTCCATCTTCGCGGCATTCGCCGCGCCCTTGGCCGAGACTTCGCGCGGATCCTCCGGCCTCAGGCCGTAACCGATATCGGTTTCGCCACGCATGAACACGGTGTGGTTCTTGACGAAGTCCTCGTTGACCCGCCCCGTCGTGATGATGTGGTTGGCGATGTAATTGAGGATGGCGAGATCGGTTCCCGGCTTGAAGACGACAGGGATATCGGCAAGGTCCATGCTGCGGTGCGTAAACGTCGACAGCACCGCGACCTTGACGTGCTCGTGTCCCAATCGCCGGTCGGCAAGGCGCGTCCACAGGATCGGATGCATCTCGGCCATGTTCGAGCCCCACAACACAAAGGCGTCGGCATTCTCGAAATCGTCATAGCAGCCCATCGGCTCGTCCATGCCGAAAGTGCGCATGAAGGCATAAGCGGCTGATGCCATGCAGTGGCGGGCATTTGGATCGAGATTGTTGGAGCGAAAACCAGCACGCATGAGCTTGGTGGCGGCATAGCCTTCGAAGATCGTCCACTGGCCTGACCCAAACATGCCGACCGCGGTTGGGCCCTTGTCTTTCAGCACCTTTTTGAGCCGATCGGACATCAGGCCGAACGCCTCGTCCCATGAAACCGGCTCGAACTCGCCATCCTTGTCGTAGACGCCGTTGCGCTTGCGCATCAGCGGCGTGGTCAACCGGTCGGCGCCATACATGATCTTGGAAAGGAAATAGCCTTTCACGCAGTTCAGGCCGCGATTGACTTCGGCTTGCGTGTCGCCGTGCGTGGCGACCACCTGGCCATCCTTGACGCCAACCATCACGCCGCAACCAGTGCCGCAGAAGCGGCACGGCGCCTTCGACCACTTGATCTCGAGTGCAGTTACCCCACCAGGGATCGGCTGAGCGGAGGCAGGCAGGGCGATGCCAGCGGTCGCTGCTGCGATCGCCGTAGCCTGCGCCTTGAGCAACTCGCGCCGGTTCAGTTCAGCTGTCATGGCTCAGTGCCCTCCAGTTCCTCGATATGCTCGAAAACCATGTTTGCAGCGATCACGCCCRCAAGGCCGCCGATCGTCGTCAGCAGCCCGCCGAGTTCGCCTGCGCTTGCTCCTTCGATGACGACGACGATACGATTGCCGTCATGCGCCCGGATCTCTGGGCCATCCAAACGCGCGATCATCGCCAGCACCTCCTCCATGCGCCCAGGCATGACGGTGACGACAGCGCTTGAAATGTGGTGATATCGACGTGGGTCAGGCATGGGCTGGCTCCGCAGTCTGCCGCGCGATCATGATCGCCTGTGCTGGACATGGCGCAATGCACGCGCCGCAACCTGTGCAGGCACTTTCCGTCAGTTCTGGAAAAAACGGCCCGCCAATGCGCGGCCGGAACATGATCGCCGCTTGCGGACAGGCGTCCCGGCAAGTCATGCAGGAGACCCCGTTGAGTGCCAGGCAGTCGTCGGAAATTGCCACGACATGTGAAAAGGCCACCGGCGTAGCGCCCCCGAAAACTGGTTCGGGGCAGACCGTCGCGCAGTCTCCGCAAAGCAGGCATTCACCGGCCATGAAGTCCAGCGACGGCTTGGCCGCGACCATGACAATGATGGCTGTCGGGCAGGCTTCGACACAGGCACCGCAACCGGTGCATGAGGCTAGTCCGCCGTCCATCACCCCCGGCGGCACAATTCTTGGCACCGGCTGTTCGTTGCCGCCTGTCAGAAATGTCCTGCGGCTGATGGAGGCCGGCTTTGCCACGGGCTCAACCTCCGGGAGGTCCGGGCGGCCCGAATATGATCTGCCACATCCAGACAGCGAAGCCATAGCCGCCGACCACGCCAACCGCGACGATGGGCCAGATCCCGAAAGCAAGAACAAGGAATGCAAGGAGTTCTTTTCGGCGCGTGGAAACCGGCGATTTCACCGCAGCGGGGCCTGCCTGGTCCTGGGTCATGATCACCTCATGTGCCTTGGACGTGAATGGAACGATCAATCTCGTTCATTCTGTCAACAGGTTACCGAAATAGGCGGTCTTTGCAAATCTTCTTTGACACCAGGCAAGAATTTCACATCTCACATGCTTTCGAGCGAAATGACCTTTGCATTCCCAAGGAACGTGCACCGGTTATCGCCAAACAGCTTGCGGTTCGTTATATTTATCTGGATATAGCGATATGCCACCGCATGCGCTGCGAGTGCTCGATGGCCATGACCGAAAGATTGGCGGTCGGCTCGTCAAGGATCATCACGCGCGTCTGAAAGGAGATCGCGCTGGCAATCGCCACGGATTGCTGGTGCCCACCCGATAGGTACTCGGCTGTCGACCTTCTGATAGCCCGAGTTCACGTCGGCCTTGAGCCGCTTCAGCACACTGTCGGCTTCCGCGAACATTTCCGCCGATTTGTGGCAGTAGTCCAGCGAGCACCGCGAGCTGGGCCAATCGCAGACCTTGAGTTGAATCATTTTTGCACGCCTGTCAGTATTCGACACATACATTAGCGATTCATAAAACGACTTGCATCTGCATGAGTGAATCTAGGCATATATTTTCCTAATTTCCCTACATGAGAAAAATATTCTTGCTCATGCTGGCACCTTTGCCCATCATCCAGGTTGCCGCTGCGTCAAGTGGTAGAAATTACTGCCCATGGTCAGCGGCGAATGTCGATCAATGGGAGATTTTCATGAAGCGCAAATTGATTTCGCGAATAGCCCTGGCCACTTTCGTGACAGCGTCAGCATCGACGTTCGCATTGGCCAACGAACAAAAGGCAGTCAGCGCCGAACAGGTCACCGAGCTCAAGAAACGCGCGATAGAGGGCATCGAAGCCCGCGCAAAGCTCGCCCAGGAGATGACGGATTCGATTTTCAGCTTCGGTGAACTGGCCTTCCAGGAAATCGAAACGTCGAAATACATCACCGCCATCCTCGAGAAGAACGGCTTCACCGTCGAACGCGGCGTCGCTGGCCTGCCAACCGGCTGGGTTGCCAAATGGGGATCTGGCGAGCMGGTCATTGYGCTCGGCAGCGACATCGACGGCCTGCCGAAGACCTCGCAGAAGCCTGGCGTCGCTTATCACGAACCGATGATCGAAGGCGCGCCTGGGCATGGCGAGGGCCACAATTCCGGACAGGCGGTGAACGTGGTCGCAGCACTGGCGCTCAAGGACATCATGGAGAAGGACAAGTTGCCTGGCACCATCATGCTGTGGCCAGGCGTCGCCGAGGAACTGCTCGCCGGCAAGGCCTATATGGTCCGCGACGGCGTTTTCAAGGATGTCGACGCCGTGCTCTTCACCCATGTCGGCAACAATCTTCAGACCACGTGGGGCCAACCCAACGGCACCGGCATGGTTTCCGTCGAATACACGTTCAAGGGTGAATCGGCGCATTCGGCCGGGGCGCCGTGGCGCGGTCGCAGCGCGCTCGACGGCGTCGAACTGATGAATATCGGCTGGAACATGAAGCGGGAGCACCTGCGTCCCGAGCAGCGTTCGCACTATGTCATTCCAGACGGCGGCGACCAGCCCAACGTCGTGCCGTCAGCCGCAACGGTCTGGTACTTTATCCGCGAGCAGGATTTCGACAACATTTCCAAAAACTTCGACACCGCCAACACCATCGCGGAGGCAGCGGCGAAAATGTCGAACACCACCGTCTCGCGACAGATCGTGGGCACCGCGGCACCTCGCCACTTCAACAAGCCTATCGCCGAGGCGGCCTACGCCAATATCCAGCAGGTCGGCCTGCCGACATGGAGCGACGACGAGCAAGCCTTCGCCAAGGCCGTGCAAAAGACGGTGACCGCCAAGGAGGAAGGCCTCGCGGTCAAGCTCAAGGAGCTTCTGCCGCCACTAGAGAAACCCGAGAGCGGCGGATCCGACGACATCGGCGACATCTCCTGGGTGGTGCCGACAATCACGCTCAACTATCCCTCGAACATCCCCGGCCTGCCCGGTCACCATTGGTCGAATGCCATGGCCATGGCGACGCCGATTGCCCACAAAGGCGTCGTCGCCGGTTCGAAAGTGGTCGCCATGACGTCGATCGACCTTTTGACCAACCCCGAATTGTTGGCCAAGGCGACGGACTACTTCAACAACGAACAACAGAAGGGCCAGAAATACGTCCCGATGCTGACTGCCGACGACAAGCCGCAGATCCAGAAGAACGTCGAGATCATGGCAACCTTCCGGCCTGAAATGCAGAAGCTCTACTACGATCCGTCGAAATATCCGACCTATCTCGAACAATTGGGCATCAAGTTCCCGGTTCTCGAAAAGAAGTAAGGCCGTGGCCTTTTGCGCATCAATCTCGATAGCTTGATGCGCCCCATACGGCAGGCAACAGGGCCTGCCGTATGGAAGATATACGTCGGCACCAGATGACGGGCTGCCGATACCTGATCAAGAAACAGCGCTTGCGCGAAACCTCCCGAATTCACGCATCCATCGCGTTGCGTGCAACATGGGCCTGTTACAAGCGTGCGCTAATGTTCGCTCGACCACCATCAGGAGAAGCGACCATGCGATTTTCAGAGCTGCGTGAAACCCTTCGGACCATGGGCGTGGTCGTGAGCAAACGCGGCGAAAACATCCGCCTCAATCATTTCGGCGGATTGGAAGGCACGGCGAAGTACACCACCAACCTTCAGGATGCGATTGCGT
>NZ_JBFUKO010000097.1:0-12854 GCF_056400805.1 Aminobacter sp. P4_H6_2 | reverse complement strand
GTCATGTCGGGTCCAATCGCGACTTTTTCAAGTCTCGCCACCGGTCCAGTGTCCAATCCTTCTTCCATCCGCATGACCATCATGCCGGTTTCGGCATCACCTGCCATGATGGCGCGCTGGATGGGGGCTGCCCCGCGCCAGCGTGGCAGAAGCGAGGCATGACCGTTGTAGCAGCCAAGCCGGGTGCCCAGAAGAATGGGTTTGGGCAGCAGCAATCCATAAGCGACGACAACGGCGACATCGGCTTTGAGGTCGGCAAACGCGGCCTGCTCTGCCTCGCCTTTCAACGACAGTGGTGTGCGCACCTCGATGCCCAGCCGCTCGGCCTCGCGTTGCACCGGCGACGGCGTGAGTTCCAGCCCACGCCGGCCAGCGGCGCGTGGCGGCTGGCTGTAGACGGCAACAACCTCGTGGCCGGCCTCAGCTATTGCACGCAGCGTCGGCACGGAAAAATCCGGCGTGCCCATGAAGATGACGCGAAGGCTCATTCGGCTCTGGCTATCCCGCATGCCCCAGATGGCGTCCGGCTATCCGTTCAGGCCCTCGCTTCAAACGGGTTTACGAGCCTGAGGTCAAGTCCGTCGAAGTCCCGGCTGTTGCGCGTGGCAAGGGTTGCATCATGCACGAGGCAGATCGCCGCGATCATGGCGTCGATGACGAGGATCGGTCGCCCCTTGCTCTCACGCAACGCGACGATCCGGCCATAGGCGAATGCGGCATTCAGATCGAACTCCAGCAGGCGTCCTGAATACTCCGCAACCAACTGGTTCAGCCGCGAAGAATATTTGGCAGAGTTGGACCTCAGAAGCGTGCGATTTGCTCCCATCGCAAGTTCAGCGATCGTTGGTGTCGCCAGATAAAGTGACGTTTCGTCTTGACCGTTGAGCCACGCCATCGCCAGTTCGTCCGGCGACGGCCGTCCGGGCTCTGAAACGATGTTGGTATCGAGAACAATCATTCCGGGTCTGGGATCGGCCGGCCGAAATCACCACGCCTCACCTGATCGAGATTGCGTTGAAACTCGTCGGCTTCTTCGTTGCTCTCGAAAGCTCCTGCGAAAATGGCGCGAAGTCGCTCACCGGCCGGGGCCGCTTTAGCAACCGCGTCTCGGTTACCCACAGCCACGATGCCAGCGCGGAGCGCTTCGCGTGCGGTATCGGACAGGCTTTGCCCTCGCTTTCGGGCCAAGGACTCGATATCCGCCCGCAACGCGTCGGAAATATTCCTGATCAGCAGGTCGCCCATATGCGCCTCCATCGGTTGATATCAATGATATCAGACCGTGGCGCTGCCGGCAAATGGGGTAGAATCACCCCACCATGCGGCTCGGCGGGCGGTCCTTGGCGAGCTTCTTGAACTTCTTCATCACCATGTCGCGCTTGAGCTTGGAGATGTAGTCGATAAACAGCACGCCGTTCAAATGGTCGATCTCGTGCTGCAGGCAGGTGGCGAGCAGGCCGTCGGCCTCGACTTCCTGCTGCTTGCCATGTTCGTCGAGATACTTCACCCGCACCGTCGCCGGACGCTCGACTTCGGCGTAGTAGTCGGGGATGGACAGGCAGCCTTCCTCGTAGATCGCGCGGTCATCGCTGCTCGTCACGATCTCGGGATTGATGACGATGCGCGGTGCTGGCTCCTCGCCTTCCTTGGCAAGGTCGATCACCAGCATGCGGATCGGTTCGCCGACCTGGATCGCGGCCAAGCCTATGCCCGGCGCGTCATACATGGTGTCGAGCATGTCGCGCGCGAAGTTGCGCACGCCGTCGTCGATGCGTTCGATCGGCTTGGATTGTTCGCGCAGGAGCGGATCGGGAAGGAGGATGAGCTGCTTGATCGTCATGCGCTTCAACTAAGATGTCGGAATAAAACCGTCAACTGGTCTGAAATGGAGATGTTCCTGTTTTGATCTGCCCAAGCGGGACGAATCGGCTATGGTGCCAGCGATGAACGAGCTTTCCAGCATTCTGTCCGCCCCGATCGCCCAGCTTGGCGCGACAATCATCACGCTCGGCCAGGCACTCGGCTTTGGCGCGTTGCTGTTCGTTGTCCTGCTCGCCGTGCTGATGATCGCCCTGTGGCGCTCGGCCAAGGCACGCGCGGTCGCCGCCGCAGAGGCCGCCGATCATGCCCGCGACGCCGAGGCCCGCATGGCCGGCATCCTGCGAGCCCAGGCCGAGATGCAGGGACGTCTCGGTACGGTCGCCGACATCTTCGGTGCGCGCCAGGCGGAGTTGACCCAATCGCTCGGCCAGCGCCTCGACGCGATGACCGGCCGCATCGGCCAAACCATGGTCGAGCAGACCAAGTCGACGCATGACAGCCTGGCCAAGCTGCAGGAGCGGCTGGCCGTCATCGACACTGCCCAGGGCAACATCCAGTCGCTCGCCGGCCAGGTCGTGCAGTTGCAGGCGATCCTGTCCAACAAGCAGACACGCGGCGCTTTCGGCCAGTCGCGCATGGAAACGATCGTCGCCGACGGCTTGCCGCTCGGCGCATACGAATTCCAGGCGACGCTGTCGAACAACAACCGGCCGGATTGCCTGGTCAAGATGCCGAACGGCGCGCCGGCGCTGGTCATCGACGCCAAGTTTCCGCTCGAGGCGTGGAACGCAATCCGCGCGGCAGCCGACGTCGAGGGTGCGGCAGAAGCACAGAAATATGCCGCCCAGGCCTTCCGGCGCGACCTCGAAGTGCACATCAAGGCAATCTCGGAGAAATACCTGATCGCGGGCGAGACGCAGGACACCGCCTTCATGTTCGTGCCGTCGGAATCGATCTTCGCCGAGATCCACGAGAATTTCGAATCGCTGGTGCACCGCGCTCACCGCGCCCGAATCGTCATCGTCTCGCCGTCGCTCCTGATGCTGTCGATCCAGGTCATCCAGGCGATCCTCAAGGATGCCCGCATGCGCGAACAGGCCCACTTGATCCAGGGCGAGGTCATTCGCCTGATGGAGGACGTCGGGCGCTTGGACGAGCGCGTGCGCAAGCTGCAGACCCATTTCGGCCAGGCCAGCAAGGATATCGACGATATTCTGGTGTCGTCGTCCAAGGTTACCAAGCGCGGCGAAAAGATCGAGGCGCTGGAGTTCGGCGCCTCGCATCCCAGCGCGGCGGAGGAGGCCGCCAAACCTCAAGCACCGAATGCTCGTAGCGCTAATTCCAAGACTGGCCAGCTCAGGCTGCGTGTAGTCGAGGAACGCGATTAGCGGAAGCGTGGGCCGGGTTCCGGTCGGCCAGATGGCCTATGAAGCCTTCTCGGCGGTCTCCATGCCCTCGAATTCTGGCAGCCAATGAAGGGCTGAGCGATGCCAAACCTGCCGACGCGGAACGAGTTGTTCACGCTGATCGGATGTTCCGGCCCTGAGACCGTAGACCTTGGGTCCATCGCCGACTGAGGTTGCAAACAGATGTGAGCCACATTCGCCGCAGAACCCTTGTGCGCGCTTGTTGCCGCTGTCGCCTGTCTTCACATAGATCTTGGGCGTGCCCGAGAATGCGATGTTTGCTTCGGGCACCTGCACCGTGACGCGAAACGCGGTTCCGGTCAGCTTCTGACAGTCGGTGCAATGACAGATCGCCGTCTTTTCGGGATCTACGTCAGCCTTGTAGGTGATGGCGCCGCAATGGCACCCGCCTTCGATCTTCACTGGAAATCCTCCATTTCACAAAGTTGATGATTCCAGCGGCATCCTAATCCTTTTCGGGTTTCGCCGTCTCGGCCGGCGGGTCCACGATCCGCTCCCGCCGTTCCCGCCAAAGCCGCGACGTCTGCGGCTTGACGAACACCACTGTCACCTCGGGAACCTCTGCCTTGAGCTTCGCCTCCAAYCGCTCGACGCAGGTTTCGATGTCGGCAGCCGAGATGTGATCGACGAAATCGAGGCTGAGGCCGGCGACGATCTGCTCGGGCCCCAAATGCACCGTCAGCACGCCATTGGCGTTTTCGACCGCCCGGTCGGCCTGCGCGATCGCCAGGATCTTCGCTTGCACATCAGGCAAAGCCGGCTCGCCGATCAAGAGCCCCTTGCTCTCGTGGGCCAGGAATACAGCCGTTGCACCCAAAATCAGGCTGATGCCGATGGATGCCGCGCCATCGAGCCAGGGCTGCTCGAAATATTGCGCGGCGGAAATGCCGACGAGCGCGATCACAAGGCCAAGCAGCGCGGCGCTGTCTTCGAACAGGACGGTATAGACGCTTGGGTCCTTGCTGCGGCGAACCGCCTGGATGTAGCCGAGATTGCCCTTGGAGCGTCGGAATTCCTTGAGGGCCACCAGCCACGAACCACCTTCGAACACTATGCACAGACCAAGCACGACGTAGTTGATAAGCGGGCTTTCGATCGGCTCGGGATCAAGCATGTGGGTGATGCCTTCATAAAAGGCGACGCCCGCACCGAGCGCGAAGACCAGGAGTGCTACGATGAAGCTCCAGAAATAGAGCTCGCGGCCATGGCCAAATGGATGCATGCGGTCAGGCGGCTGGGCCGCGCGATGGAGGCCGTAGAGCAGCAACAATCCGTTGCCAGTGTCGACCAGCGAATGCACGCCCTCCGACAGCATCGCCGAACTGCCCGTGAAGGATGCCGCAACGAACTTGGTGGCGGCGATGAGCAGATTGCCCGCTATCGCCGCGAAGATCACAACCTTGGAGCCCGAATGTGCTGCCATCTCTGCCTCGCGCTGTCGGACTGTAGCGGGGACATTGACGCACTCAAGCATTTTCGCCTCAGCGGCAAGCTGGCTGTCGACGCCCTCAGTACCCCCCTTGCAAGCGCGGCGAGTTCGCGTTTCACTTCGCTTCTCAGCAGCGGGAGAAACGAATCATGGCCAAGGGTGCGATGAAAGCCGGGAAAGAAGCCCGGAAACCTAAAAAGGATGCCAAGAAGCCAGCACCTGCGCCGGCATTCAAGGCGCCTCCGGTGCAAGCGACCAAGATCAAGGACAAGTAGTCCCTGCTTTCGGCTTGACGCCAATCAACCACGCCCGGTCTCGGCCGGGCGCATGGTTGAATTCTTCTTCAAAAAAACCTATTTGAGCGGGGCAAGGACGACCTTGCACTCCCCAAAAACATCCGGCAGGGACGACCCGCCATCCCAATGGAGCGTTCCATGGCTTGGACTTATCTGTTTTTCGCCGGCCTGTTCGAGATCGGCTGGGCCATCGGCCTGAAATATACGGAAGGCTTTACGAAGCTGACGCCGACCGTCCTCACTGTAGCCTCGATGGTCATCAGCCTCGGCCTGCTTGGCCTGGCTCTGAAGACACTGCCCCTAGGCACCGCCTATGCCATCTGGACCGGCATCGGCACGGTCGGCACTGCGATGCTTGGCATCTGGCTTTTTGGCGAGCCCGCAACGGCGATTCGCCTCGCCTGCATCGGCCTGATCGTGTCGGGCATCGTTGGCCTCAAGCTCGTCGCCTGATCAGCAGCCAACTCTTATTGGCCTGCCCGTAACGGGCGAGCCTCACCATTATCCCGTTTTGAACCAGGACTCCCGAGAATCGATTCAGATTCTGGGGGCAGTTTTAGGCGCACGAAAGCAGCCCGCGACCGGGGCTTGGCAATACCCCCGGTCGCGAACCGCTTAGCAATGAGAATTTACACAATCGACCTCGAGCGCCGCGCGTCCGAACGGACGTACAAAGGGCGCTCTAGCCGATGCGTCGGATGTATCCCGCGATCAGCCGAAGTTGGCTGAGGGCGGCATCCGCTTGCCACGCGACTTGCGCGCTGCGTAACGCGCGTCACGCTTGGCCTTACGCTCGGCCTCGTCGGAAAGCACGCGGCTGATACGGTCGGCCTCTTCGGCCTCGCGTGCCTTGGCCTCTGCTTGTGCTGCCTCTTCGGCGGCCAGGCGTTCGGCTTCGGCCTGAGCTTCGCGCTCGGCCCTTTCAACGGCTTCGCGAGCCAGGCGTTCCTGCCTCAGCTTTTCCTTCTCGGCCTCGCGGATGGCGCGAGCCTCGAGGATGGCCTTGCGTTCGGCCTGGCGTGCCAGAACTTCTGGATCGTCAGCAGCCGGGCGTGCCTTGTACTTTTCGAGGAGAGCCTTCTTTGCGTCATTAGCAGCGTTACGCCGCTCGAAGACGTCTTTTTCTCTGTAGATTGCCAATTTGATTTCCCTGGAGTCACTTCTCGCCGTTTACATACGCGCGCGAAGGCAGAGTTCAAGCGCCAAAAAGGCATGTCTCCCATGAAATCGCCTGATGTTGCCGATGGGAAACGCTCTTTGGGCGCCAATCTCGATATGGATTGTTCACTAGACCGCATCTGGCGGCTTCGTGGAGCGATAGCTACGTGTAGCACGAATAATAGCGATAGGACCAGCGATCATGGAACTTGGCCTCTATACTTTTGCGGACGTTAGCCCTGAGCCAGGCCCTGGCGCCATCGGGCCGCATCAGCGGCTGCGCAATCTCATCGAAGAAATCGAGCTGGCCGACCAGGTCGGGCTCGACGTATTCGGGCTCGGCGAGCATCACCGCCCCGATTATGCCGCTTCCGCACCTGTCGTGGCGCTGGCGGCCGCAGCCGAGCGCACCAAGCGCATCAGGCTGACAAGTGCCGTCACCGTGTTGTCGTCGGACGACCCGGTGCGTGTGTTCCAGCAGTTCGCAACGCTCGACCAGCTCTCCGGCGGTCGCGCCGAGATCATGGCCGGACGCGGCTCGTTCATCGAATCGTTTCCGCTGTTTGGCTACAATCTCGAGGATTACGACGACCTGTTTGCCGAAAAACTCGATTTGCTGCTGGCACTGCGCGACAGCGAGCGCGTGACATGGTCGGGCACGCATCGCGCGCCGATCAATGATCGTGGCGTCTATCCCCGCCCTTATCAGGACAAGCTGCCGATCTGGATCGCCATTGGCGGCACACCGCAATCGGCGGCACGAGCCGGCGTACTCGGCCTGCCCTTGGCGCTCGCCATCATCGGCGGCGAGCCAGCGCGATTCGCCCCCCTGTTCGACCTCTATCGCGAGGCGGCGCGGCGCGGCGGACAGGATCCGGCCAAGCTCGCCACCAGTATCAACGTGCATGGTTTCGTCGGCGAGACGACCGAAGAGGCAGCTGACGATTTCTACGCACCGCAGGCCGAAGTGATGAACCGAATCGGCCGCGAGCGCGGCTGGGGACCGACATCCAGGGCGCATTTCGACCAGTCGCGTTCTCCGCAAGGCGCGCTGTTTGTCGGCAACCCGGAGGTGGTGGCCGAAAAGATCGTGGCGCAGCACAAGCTGTTCAAGAACGACCGCTTCATGCTGCAGATGGCGATCGGCATCATGCCGCACGACAAGGTCATGAAAGCGATCGAACTCTACGGCACCAAGGTCGCGCCGCTGGTGCGCAAGGAACTGGGCGCAGCGGCACCAGCAGCCTGACAACCACAGGAACCTTCAGCGGGCTTCGGCGTTTATCGCCAAGCCCGTCGTCCCAGTGGCAGGGCATTGGCCGGTGGCGGGGCATTGGGGGTTGATCATGCAAACCGAGATGGAAGCCTCCGGCGCGGAGCAGCCGGAGCGCGGCTTCCCGCTGGCCGAGATTCGCTTTATCCGCTCGCTGTTGCTGGGTATCTTCATCCTGGCCAGCGTCTACGCGCTCTATTTCGCGCGCGACTTCTTCATGCCGGTGGTGCTTGCCTTCCTGTTGGYGCTGATGCTGACACCTATCGTGCGTTTTTTTCGCAGGCGCGGCGTGCCGGAGGCGGTATCGGCCACGCTTCTGGTGCTGTTTTCCGTACTGACTATCTCAACCGCTGGCTATTTCATGAGCGGGCCGGTGATGGACCTCGCCAACAACGCGCCGGCGATCGGCCGCAAGCTGACCGAACGGCTTGCCGAGATCAGGCATCCTTTCGACCGGATGATGGAGATTTCTCAGCAGGTCGACCGTGTCGCCGAGACCACCCAGGAGCCCGGCCTGCAGAAGGTCATCGTCTCCCAGCCGGGCATAGTCTCGCAAGCCGCGGGCAACCTGCTGTCGGCGGCAACCACCGCGGCGATCACCTTCGTGCTATCGCTGTTCCTGCTCGCCTCCGGCACGCTGTTTTACGAAAAGATCGTCCAGTCCTTCGCCCGCATGAGCGAGAAGAAGCGAGCGCTGCGCGTCGTCTATGATGTCGAGCGCGAAATCTCGCGCTACCTGCTGACGGTTGCGGTGATCAATGGCGGGCTTGGCGTGGTGGTCGCCTCTGGCCTTTGGCTGATCGGCATGCCCACGGCAGCACTATGGGGCGTGACAGCCGCCCTGCTCAATTTCTTGCCTTACGTTGGCGCGCTGGTGTCGGTCCTGCTGGTCGCAGCCATTTCGCTGGTCACTTTCGACAGCCTCTCCTACGCCTTGCTGGCACCTGGCTTTGTCATCCTCTGCAATGTCATCGAGGGCCAGTTCGTCACCCCGCTCGTCGTGGGAAGACGCCTGGAGGTCAATGCGGTGGCGATCTTCATCGCGGTCGCCTTCTGGTCCTGGCTGTGGGGTTTCGTCGGCGCGCTGATCGCCGTGCCGCTGCTCGTCGTGATCAAGGTGTTCTGCGATCATTTCGACAGCCTGAGGCATGTCGGCAATTTCCTCGCCGCCCAGCAAACGGCCGAGCCCGAAGAGCAGGCGTCCGAGTCAACGAGTTGAACGTAGAAGCTGTTTGTGACCGAGGGTGGCCATACCTATATCGGAACGGCAACCGGTAGACCGCCATGTCCGATTTCGATCTCAGCGCCTATTTCCAACGCATTGGCTATGACGGCCCAGGCGTGCCGACGCTTGAGGTTCTGCGCGCGCTGCATCTGCTGCATCCACAAACGATCCCATTCGAGAATCTGGACCCTTTCCTGTTCCGCCCGGTCTATCTCGACACGGCGGCGGTGCGGCGCAAGCTGGTGGCAAGCCGGCGCGGCGGCTATTGCTTCGAGCACAACCTGCTTTTCATGGCGGCGCTTCAAGCGCTTGGCTTCAGCGTATCGGGCCTTACCGCCCGCGTTTTGTGGGGCCAGTCGGAGGACGCCATCACGATGCGCGGCCACATGCTGCTCAGGGTCGAACTGAACGGGCAGACATGGCTGGCCGATGTCGGCTTTGGCGGACTGACGCAGACCGCGCCACTGCTGTTTCAGCCAGGGCTCGAACAGGCAACGCCGCACGAAACCTTCCGCATCATCGAAACCGACGGCCATTTCCGCACCCAGGCGAACACCGGAGGCGAATGGCGCACGCTCTACCGTTTCGACCTGCAGGAACAGTATCCAATCGACTACGCCGTCACGAACTATTTCCTGTCGACCAATCCGGCCTCGCATTTCCGCATCAACCTGATGGGCGCGCGCGCTTTGCCCGAGGGCCGGCTTACGCTCGCCAACAACCGTCTGTCGCACTACCTCGCCGACGGCCGCATTGAGCGTCGCGAACTCGCTGACGCAGCTGAGTTGGCCGAAGTCATCACCAATGAGTTCCACATCGACATCCCAGATGTGGATGCCTTCAGCGCGCTCGCGCGCGAAAAAATCTTCCAGGAGAAGCCATGACCACCCTGTCCGTGCTCGATCTGTCCCCGGTCACCGAAGGCAGTACTGCTGGCCAATCGCTGCGAAATACGCTCGACCTTGCCCGCCACGCCGAGAAGCTGGGCTTTCACCGCTACTGGCTGGCCGAACACCACAACATGGCGGGTATCGCCAGTGCCGCGACCTCCGTGGTCATCGCCCACGTTGCGGCCGGCACCAGCACCATCCGCGTCGGCGCAGGCGGCATCATGTTGCCCAATCATGCTCCGCTGATCATCGCCGAGCAATTCGGCACGCTGGCCGCCCTGCATCCAGGCCGCATCGATCTTGGCATCGGCCGGGCGCCGGGCACCGACATGCTGACCGCGCGTGCCCTGCGCCGCAATCTCGAAGCCGGCGTCGACAACTTCCCGCAAGATGTGGTCGAGCTGATGGGCTATTTCGAGCCGGCGACACCGGAGCAGCGCATCCGCGCTGTGCCCGGCGAAGGCGAGCAGGTCGAGGTCTGGGTGCTCGGCTCCAGCCTTTACGGCGCCCAACTCGCAGCCATGCTCGGCCTACCCTACGCATTCGCCTCGCATTTCGCCCCGGCCGAGCTCGACCATGCGCTCGAAATCTACCGCTCGCGCTTCCAGCCCTCCGAGCGTCTGGCAAAGCCTTACGTCATGGCCGGCATCAATGTCGTTGCCGCCGATAGCGACGCGGAAGCCAAGCAGTTGTTCACCTCGGTGCAGCAGGCCTTCGTCAACCTGCGCAGCGGCCGGCCGGGCAAGCTGCCGGCACCTGTCGAAGGCTACGAGCGCGAGCTCGATCCGGTCGCTCGCCAGATGCTGTCGCAGACACTCGCCTGCGCGGTCGTCGGTTCGCCAGAAGCGGTGCAACGCGGCGTCGAAGCCTTTGTCGCACGCACCGGCGCCGACGAGCTGATGGTGACGGCACAGGTCTACGATCATACGGCGCGCAAGCGCTCCTACGAGATCTTGGCCGAAGTCGGCGCTGGGCTGTCGAAGGCGGCGTAGCCTCGCGCCCTTCCCTTCTCCCACAAGGGGGGAAGGTGATGTCAGCGCATCGCCTCGACGATCCCCTTGTCCGGAAAGCACGTGGCGGCACGGCCGTTCTTGGACTGCCAATCGCCGATCGAACGGCGGGTCTTGAAACCGGGCAGGCCGTCGGAGCCACCGACGTCGTAGCCGAGCTTTTCCAGCCCGCGCTGCATGTCGGCGATGTCGGAGCGATAGAGCCCGTCGACCTTGCCCCAGCTACCTACGAAACGCTTGTCGCCGCTGGCGATGCGGTCGGCACCGTGGCCGATGAACAGCGCGTAGACGTCGCTCTCGTTATACTCCTTGAGCACGTAGAAGTTGGGCGTGACGATGAAGGCCGGGCCGTTGCGCCCCGCCGGCATCATAAGGAAACCTTCGGCGCGCGCTTCGCTGGCCGGAAACGGCTTGCCGCCGACACGGGCAATGCCCATCGCCGCCCAATCGGCGGTCTTCTTGCCCTTGTCGGGGCCTTCGAGCGCGCAGGTGACATTGTCGGGCAACGTCACCTCAAAACCCCAGCCGCGCCCCTTCACCCAGCCATAATGGACGAGATAATTGGCGATGGAAGCCAGCGTATCGGGCGTCGAGTTCCAGATGTCGGCGCGGCCGTCGCCGTCGAAATCGACGGCATGTTGAAGGAATGATGTCGGCAGGAACTGCGGCTGCCCCAGAGCACCGGCCCAGGACGAGCGCATGTCCTTGCGGCTGACCAGCCCACGCTCGACCATCTCGAGCCCGGCGAGCAGCTCCTTGCGGAACATGTCCTTGCGGGTTGCCAGGAAGGCCTTGGTGCCCAGCACCTCGAAGGCGTCGTATGGCATCTTGGCGGCGCCGAAGCCGGATTCGCGACCCCAGATGGCGAGCACCACTCCACCCGGCACGCCGAAGCGTTTTTCGATCGCGGCCAGCGTCTTGGCATTTGCACTGGCACGCGTACGCCCGCCTGCGGTGACGGCACCGAGGGTCTTTTCGGGAAAATAATTGCCGGGCGAGCCGAATTCGGCCTGGTGCTGCTTCTTGGGCGTCTTGGGCTTTTCACCCCGCAAAACAAGGTCGGGCAGCTTCAAGTTGGGCGAAACGCCTGAAAAAGCCGCATCGAACGTGGCCTTGGAAATGCCCTTGGCCTTGGCCTCCGGCCACAGGTCCTTGGCAAGCCAGGCCTGGAACTGGTCGTCGATCTTTGCAGCGGAGGCGGGGGTGATGAGAGGCAGCGCCGTCAACGCGAAAAGAAATGCAGCTGCCAAATTGCCGAGGTATCGCTTCTTCGCACCCCCCTCTGGCCTGCCGGCCATCTCCCCCTCAAGGGGGGAGATCAGGCCTTCATTGCCGCCTCGCCGCCCCCCAACGTCACAGGGCGAGGGCCGTCGCGGATGCGAATGATCTCCCCCCTTGAGGGGGAGATGGCCGGCAGGCCAGAGGGGGGTGGGAAGGAACGAAAAAGCAGCAAGAAGACGTTTCATCCACCCTCCCTGCCGGGCAATTGCGTCAAAAGACGGTCCGCGACTTGAGTGCGGCGGACAGCGTTCCCTCGTCGAGATAATCGAGCTCGCCGCCAACCGGCACGCCATGGGCGAGCCGCGTGATCTTGACGTCGAAGCCTGAAAGCTGGTCGGTGAGGTAGTGCGCCGTGGTCTGGCCCTCGACGGTTGCGTTGACCGCAAGAATGACCTCGCCGACACCGCCCTCGGCGATACGGGTCACCAGCTGCTTGATGGTGAGTTGATCCGGGCCAATGCCATCGAGCGGCGACAGCGTGCCACCCAGCACGTGGAAACGCGCGTTCATCGCCCCTGCCCGCTCCAGCGCCCAGAGATCGGACACGTCCTCGACGACGATGATGGTGGTCGAATCGCGGCGCGGATCGGTGCAGATCATGCAAGGGTCCGACGTATCGACATTACCGCAGGTCGAGCACACCCGCACCTTGTCGACCGCTTCGCCCATGGCGGCGGCCAGCGGGGCGAGCAGCTGCTCTTTCTTCTTGATGAGATGAAGGGCTGCGCGGCGGGCCGAGCGCGGCCCAAGCCCGGGCACCTTGGCCAGGAGCTGAACCAGACGTTCGATCTCGGGACCGGCGATTCGCTTCGACATGGAAGCGATATAGAGCGAGTAGCTGACGGTGAGTAGCGAATAGTGAAGGGCGGACACCAGGTCCGCCCGCTATTGCCTAGTCGTTCATCGGCCGGTCCTGGCTGGCGATCAGCGCGCCGACAGCATCGGCTTGCTTGGGGCTGGCCTGGAACGACATGGCACTCGCCAGCGCCGCATCGGAACCAGCGGAAGAGTCAGTTGCAGGCGCCGAATCGTCGACGCCAGGCA
>NZ_JBFUKO010000096.1:0-12902 GCF_056400805.1 Aminobacter sp. P4_H6_2 | reverse complement strand
TCGCGTCCCGGCGAAGTCCGCTTCGGCGAAGGCAACGACTGGATGGAGATCCTCGGTTGCGGCATGGTCCATCCGAACGTCCTGCGCCATGGCGGTCTCGATCCCGACGAGTATCAGGGTTTCGCCTGGGGCATGGGCATCGACCGCATCGCCATGCTGAAATACGGCATGCCSGAYYTGCGCGCCTTCTTCGACGCSGATGTCCGCTGGCTCCAGCACTACGGCTTTAGGCCGCTCGACATGCCGACCTTGTTCGGTGGCCTGAGCGCATGATCGACGCTGCCGACCGATATGCCGGTGCGGTGACCTTCGCTTTCGGCGACAGCCCCGAGCTCGCCGACGAGCTGCTGGCGCTGATGCTGTCGGGCAAGAAGACCGCGACCTGCGGCGCCTTGCGCGACTACGGCGGCGACGAACCGGTGCCTGAAGTCGGCCGCCGCGACGTGGTGCTCGACGGCCAGGGCCGGCGTGCTGCCGTCATCGAGACCGTCGAAGCGATCCAGCGCCGCTTCGACGAAGTCGATGTCGAATTTGCTGCCGCGGAAGGCGAAGGTGACCTGTCCTATGAATACTGGCGTGAGGCCCACGAGGCATACTTCGCCCGCAATGGTGGCTTCTCGCCTGACATGATTTTGGTTTGTGAGCGGTTCCGCGTGGTGGAAGTGCTCGACCGCAACGACACGAAACGAGTGAACCCATGAAATTCACCCTCTCCTGGCTCAAGGACCATCTCGACACCGACGCTTCGCTCGAACAGATCGTCGAGCGGCTGACCTCGATCGGCCTCGAAGTCGAATCCGTCGACGACAAGGCGGCGCTCAAGCCCTTCGTCATCGCCAAGGTGCTGACGGCTGAGCGTCACCCCGACGCCGACAAGCTGCAGGTGCTGACAGTGGACACCGGCACGGGCACGCCTGTGCAGGTCGTCTGCGGTGCGCCCAATGCGCGTGCCGGTCTGGTTGGTGCCTTCGCCGCCCCCGGCGTTTACGTGCCCGGCATCGACGTCACGCTTTCCGTCGGCAAGATCCGCGGCGTCGAAAGCCACGGCATGATGTGCTCCGAGCGCGAATTGCAGCTCTCGGATGAGCACAACGGCATCATCGACCTGCCTGCCGATGCGCCGGTGGGCACGTCCTTCGCCGCTTACGCCAAGCTCGACGATCCGATGATCGAGATCAATTTGACGCCAAACCGTCCCGACGCCACCAGCGTTTATGGCATTGCCCGCGATCTCGCGGCGTCCGGTCTCGGCACGCTCAAGGACGGTGCTGTCGCGCCGATCGCCGGCGAAGGCGATTGCCCTGTCAAGGTGACGATCGAGGCCCCCGAGCTGTGCCCCGGCTTCGCGCTTCGCCTGGTGCGCGGCGTCAAGAACGGCCCCTCGCCCAAGTGGATGCAGCAGCGCCTGATCGCCATCGGCCTGCGCCCCATCAACGCGCTGGTCGACATCACCAACTACGTCACCTTCGACCGTGGCCGCCCATTGCATGTCTTCGATGCCAGCAAGGTCGCCGGCAATCTGGTCGTCCGCCGTGGCCGCGACGGCGACAAGGTGCTGGCGCTCGACGGGCGCGAATATGCGCCGACGTCAGAGATGTGCGTCATCGCTGACGACAATGGCGTCGAGTCGATTGCCGGCATCATGGGCGGCGAGCATTCCGGCTGCGACGAAAACACCACCGACGTGCTGATCGAGTCGGCACTTTGGGACCCGATCACCACGGCCCGCACCGGCCGCGCGCTCGGCATCATCACCGATGCGCGCTACCGCTTCGAGCGCGGCGTCGACCCCGAGTTCATGGTTCCGGGCGTCGAGCTGGCGACGAAACTCGTGCTCGAACTCTGCGGTGGTCAGCCGACCAGGACCGATGTCGTCGGCTATGCCGGCCACGCGGCCAAGGTCGTCTCCTTCCCGCTCAGCGAGGTCAAGCGCCTGACCGGCATCGACCTGCCGAAGGCCGAGAGCCTCGACATCCTGGTCCGCCTTGGTTTCGGCGTGAAGGGTGATGGCGATGTGGTCGATGTCACGGTTCCGTCCTGGCGCCCCGACGTCGACGGCAAGGCCGATCTGGTCGAAGAGGTCATGCGTATCCACGGCGTCGACAACATCGCGCCGCAGCCGCTTGGCGCGCACGACGCGGTCAACGGCAAGATCCTGACCACGCTGCAGATCCGTACCCGTGCTGCGCGCCGCGCGCTCGCCGTGCGCGGCATGATGGAGGCGGTCACCTGGTCGTTCATCCCGGCCAAGCACGCCGAGTTGTTCGGCGGCGGCCAGCCCAGCCTCAAGCTGTCGAACCCGATCGCAGCCGACATGTCCGACATGCGGCCATCGCTTTTGCCCGGCCTGATCGCCGCTGCCCAGCGCAACGCCGACCGTGGCCTCAGCGATGTCGCCCTGTTCGAGGTCTCGGGCACCTATGAGAGCGATACGGCAGACGGCCAGCGCCGCGTTGCATCAGGCGTTCGCCGCGGCACCGCCAAGCTCGAAGGCTCGGGCCGCAACTGGGCCGGCAATGCCGGCAATGTCGGCGTCTTCGACGCCAAGGCTGATGCGATCGCCGCACTCGAAGCCTGCGGCGCACCTGTCGACCGCCTGCAGATCGAAACCGGCGCGCCTGAATGGTACCACCCCGGCCGTTCCGGCGTGATCAAGCTCGGCCCCAAGGTCGTGCTCGGCACATTCGGCGAGTTCCACCCCAGGACGCTCGAAGGTCTCGACGTGTCGGGCCCGCTCTGCGGTTTCGAGGTTTACGTCGATGCCGTCCCGGAGCCCAAGGTCAAGCCGACCAAGACCAAGCCAAGGCTCGACCTGTCGGCCTTCCAGGCGGTCAAGCGCGACTTCGCCTTCGTCGTCGACAAGGCGGTCGAGGCCGGCACGCTGACGCGCGCGGCGCTTGCCGCCGACAAGAAGCTGATCACTGCCGTTTCGGTGTTCGATATCTTCGAGGGCGCGTCGCTTGGCGAAGGCAAGAAGTCGATCGCCATCGAGGTGTCGATCCAGCCGCAGGAAAAGACCCTGACTGACCAGGATTTCGAGGCACTTGCGACCCGTATCGTCGAGAACGTCAAGAAGCAGACCGGCGGCGCCCTCAGGAGCTGACAGGTTCGAGGCGGCGATGGACCACCTTCGCTATGCAGGCCTGCCGTTCGAAGAGCAACGGCAGGCCTTTTTTGATATCCTTCTGGCAGATCCGCTGGTGCGCGGAGCGCTCGAAGGGGCTGTGCGGCTGGCCTTGCCGCAATGGATGATCGTTTCGGGCGCGCTCTGCAACAGCGTCTGGAACTATCTGACCGGCCGCCCCGCCGGCTATGGCGTCAAGGATGTCGACCTGTTTTACTTCGACGGCTCGGACCTCTCATGGGAGGCTGAGGACGCTGCGATCCGGCAAGGTGCGGAGATGTTCGCGGACCTGCCGCTGCCGGTTGAAATCCGCAACCAGGCGCGCGTTCATCTCTGGTTCGAGCAGCATTTCGGCTATCCGCGCGCCCCGCTCCTGTCGAGCGCCGAATCCCTCGAACATTTCGCATCGCGCACCCATGCAGTCGGGCTGCGCTTGGCGCCCGGCGGAACGCCCGAACTTTGCGCCCCGTTCGGCCTGGACGACATCTTTTCGTTTCGCGTGTTGCCCAACCACCGCCATGACAATCGCCTCACCCACGAAACCAAGGGCCGGCGCGTAAAACAGATGTGGCCCGAGGTCTCGGTCATTGATTGGTGAGCAAGCCGGCCGGGCTTTTCCACTAAAGAGCTGGACGAAACGCGCCTGGAATTCGTTGTGCATCGGAGATGTCTTCCATGCTGCGCAACACGACCACGCGTTACGGCTGGGCCGCGATCGTCCTGCATTGGCTGATCGGCCTGATCTTTATCGGCCAGTTTGTGCTTGGCTGGACGATGACCCGCATCGCCAGCCAGCGCACCGCCTTCGAGCTGATCCAGCTGCACAAATCCTTCGGTTTCCTGCTGCTTGGGCTGGTTCTCATCCGAATTGGCTGGCGGCTTGCCAATCCAAGCCCCGAATTGCCTGACGAGGTCGGCCCGGCCGAACGCGCTGCGGCCCCAGCCGCTCATTTTCTGCTTTATGCGGCGCAGCTTGTCGTGCCGCTGTCGGGCTGGGCGCTGGTTTCCGTGTCGGTGCTCGAAATCCCGTCCATGCCATTCAACCTGTTCCTGATGCCCAATTTGCCGCTTGGGGTTTCCGAGCAGGCGGAGAATTTCTGGATCTTCAGCCACAAATGGCTGGCCTATGCCGCCATCGCGTTGGTCGTGCTGCACATTTTGGCGGCCCTGCGCCACCATTTCTGGCTGCGCGACGTCGTGTTGGCCAGGATGATTTCGCCTTTTGTCGCCAGCCGCGCGCGGAAGTCGGAATAGCCGCCCCGGCCAATACGTTGGTTCTGTGCGTGGCCAGCGAGCCGCGCCATCAGGGAGTACGATGAGATGTCTTTGCGTGTTCTTGGCGTTGCAAGCTTCTTGGCACTTGGTCTGATCGGCACTACCGCCTCGGCGGTGGCACTGTCCGATGCTGCCGGGCACTATGCCATCTCCGCCAATGGTTCGAGCATCCGCTTTGTCATCGGCAAGGTTGGTGGCGGCGGGTTGAACGGTGCCTTTGGTCATTTCTCGGGCAGCATCAGCATCGACGGCGGCGATATTGGCCGTTCGAAGGTCGACATCACCATCTATTCCGACAGCGTCGGCACGGGCGAAGGCCGCGTCGATGCGTTCTTGAAGTCGGACGCTGTCTTCGATGCCGCCAATTCGCGCCAGATCACCTTCCGCTCGACGTCAGTGCAGCGCACCAGCGACAATTCGGCCGTTGTCACCGGACAGCTGACCGCGCGTGGCCGTACCTCGACGGAGAAGTTTGAGGCACAGCTGCAGGGCTTGAAGAATGGGCAGCTTCATTTCCACGTCAGCGGCAAGGTGCTGCGGTCGCGTTATGGCATGGACGTCGGCACGCCGCTCTATTCCAACATCGTCGATTTCGAGATGAGTTTCGCGGCCCGCCGCGCCTGACCATCCCAATCTCCGCTGGCATTTTTCGCCCCTTTTGCGCACAGTTCGGGTTGGCGGCCGCCAGGGCCGAATTCAAGTATCGGAGGCGAGATGTTTCGTTGGGGCGTACTTTCGACAGCCAAGATCGGCCGTGAGCAGCTGCTGCCGGCGATCGCCGATTCCGACAATGGCGTGGTCGCTGCCATCGCCAGCCGCGACATCGCCAAGGCCAAGGCGCTGGCCGACCGCTTTGGCGCCCGCCACGCCTTCGGCTCCTATTACGAGCTGCTCGCGTCCGACGCGGTCGACGGCGTCTACATCCCGCTGCCGACCTCGCAGCATCTGGAATGGGCGGCGAAGGCGGCCGAAGCCGGCAAGCATGTGCTGGTCGAAAAGCCGCTGGCGCTCAAGGCTGACGACATCGCCCCGCTGATCGCCATCCGCGACCGCAAGAAGGTCATCGTTTCCGAGGCCTTCATGGTCACTTACCACCCGCAATGGCTCAAGGTGCGCGATCTGATCGCGTCGGGCGCCATCGGAAAGCTCAAGCATGTCCAGGGTGCGTTTTCCTATTTCAACGTCGACCCCAACAACATGCGCAACCAGCTCGACCTTGGCGGTGGCGCCCTGCCCGACATCGGCGTCTATCCGACGGTCACAACGCGGTTTTCGACTGGCAAGGAGCCACAACGGGTGCAGGCAAGCATCGAGCGCGACAAGAAATTCGGCACCGATATCTATTCCAGCGTGCGCGCCGATTTCGGCGATTTCGAGCTGTCCTTCTATCTCTCGACCCAGCTCGCCAACCGCCAGCTGATGGTCTTCCACGGCGACAAGGGTTTCATCGAAATCCACTCGCCCTTCAATGCCGGGCTCTACGACCATCACCGCGTCGAACTCCACAACGCCGGCCACAATGAARCAACCGTGTTCCGCTTCCCCGGCACGCAGCAGTACCGGCTCGAGGTCGAGGCCTTTGTGCGCGCAGCACAAGGCGGCAAGGACCATGTATTTTCGCTCGAGGAATCGGTGCTCAACCAGAAGGTCATCGACGCGATTTTCCGCGCCGGCGAGCATGACGGCTGGGAGAAGGTTTAGGCGGGCCTTTCTGCCGTCGGGCATTTTTATGCTAGGGAGCGCGAAATGATCTCCCAATCCAAGAGTTGCCGATGATTCCCTGGTCCGTTCTCGACACCGCAAAGATCCCCGGTGGCGGCGAGGAGCTGCGCTTGAAGCAGCGCGGCCACGAGTTCTCGATCATGCTCGGCACCAACGAGCTGATGAACAGCCGCCTCAGCGGCTCGGAAAAGGCGCTGGCGACGCTGACCTCGGAGCGCATCCGCGACCGCGCCCGGCCCCAGATGCTGGTCGGCGGGCTCGGCATGGGCTTTACGCTGCGCGCCGCTCTGGTCGAGCTTGGCGCCAATGCCCGCATCGTCGTTGCCGAGCTGGTGCCCGAGGTCGTCGCCTGGGCGCGTGGGCCGATGGCGGAAATCTTTGCCGGTAGCCTCGACGACCCGCGCGTCGAAATCGTGGAGGACGATGTCGGCCGCGTCATTGGTGCCGCCAAGGCGACCTATGATGCTATCCTGCTCGATGTCGACAACGGCCCGGAAGGGTTGTCGCGCAAGGCGAATGACAGTCTCTACAGCCACGCCGGACTGGATGCCGCCCGCGCGGCGTTGCGTCCGGGCGGAATACTGGCGGTGTGGTCGCAAGGTCCCGACCGCAGCTTCACCCGGCGTCTTGAGGTCTGCGGCTTTGCCGTCGAGGAGGTCAAGGTCCGCGCCAACGGCAAGAGCGGCGCCCGCCATGTAATCTGGCTCGCAACAAATGGGGCAAAGGTGATGGGGCGTTAGCCCCACACCAGAAGCGCGATCATGCCGACGCCGCCAACCAGCAGACGCCACCAGCCAAACAGCGCATAACCATTGCGCGAAACGTAATCGAGCAGGTGCCGGACAACAAACAGCGCCGTGACGAAGGCGACGATGAAGCCGATACCGATCACCGGCAGGTCGGCCGCCGATAAGACGTCGCGGTTCTTGTAGAGATCGTAGGCGAATGCCCCAACCATGGTCGGCATGGCGAGGAAGAACGAGAACTCCGCCGCCGCCCGCTTTTCCACGCCCATCAAAAGCGAACCGACGATCGTCGCACCCGAGCGCGAGGTGCCGGGGATCATAGCCAGGCACTGGAACAGGCCGATCCTGAGATAGACCGACAGCGGAAACTTGGTGACGTCGCCATAGCGTGGCTTGAGGTCGAGCTTGTCGACGAACAACAGCACGATGCCGCCGAGGATCAGCATTGTGCAGATCAGCTTCGGCGATTCAAACAGCACCGTCTTGATGAAATCATGCGCCAAAGCGCCGATGATCGCCGCCGGCAGGAAGGCGATCAGGATGCCTGCGACAAAACGCTGGGTCTGGGGATCGCGCGGCAAGGTGATCAGCATCTGCCACAGCCGCGCCGAATAGACCGACAGGATCGCTAGGATCGCACCGAGCTGGATGAGGATCTCGAAGGTCTTGCCGGTCGAGTTGAAGCCAAGGAAATGCCCGGCGAGCAGGATATGGCCGGTCGAGGAGACCGGGATGAACTCTGTTAGCCCCTCGATCAAGCCGAGCAGAAGCGCATTGATGATTGTCTGGCTATCCATTCCAGTCCCCGCGAGGTGGTTCATTCGCGATTGCTTGTCATAGGGCGGAACTCACCCTATAGGTCGGTTCGCCCGAGAGCCCGGCGAGCCGGGTCCAGAAGCTCTAGCGGCGCGGCAACCGATTCGCCAGAGCGCCATCGATCACGAAATTTCGCAGGACCATGCTGACGCTTTTCCATCACCCAATGTTCGCGACATGCCGTTTCGTCCGCCTTGCGTTCGGCGAGTATGGCGAGGAGTTGGCGCTGATCGAGGAGAAGCCGTGGACGCGGCGCAAGGAGTTTTTGGCGCTCAATCCGGCTGGCACGCTGCCGGTGCTGCTCGCCGAGGGCGACGTGCCGATCGTCGGCGCGATGATCATTTCCGAATATATCGACGAGACGCGCGGCGTGCTGAAGCGCGAGCGCCGGCTGTTCGCCGAGGACCCGATGGAGCGCGCCGAAATCCGCCGCCTCACCGACTGGTATCTGACCAAGACCGAAAGCGAAGTCACCCGGCATCTGGTGYGCGAGCGGGTGTTGAAGCCGCACATGCCCGAATCGGCAGGCGGTGGCTCGCCCGATTCAGCCGCGATCCGTGCGGCCCGTGCCAACATCCGCCAGCACATGAAATACACCAACTGGCTTGCCGGCACGCGTCACTGGCTCGCAGGGCCACGTATCACCTATGCCGACCTTGCCGCTGCCGCCTCGCTATCCGTGCTCGACTATCTCGGCGAGATCGAATGGCGCGAATATTCCTCGGCGCGCGAATGGTACACCAGGGTCAAGTCGCGGCCATCCTTCCGGCCCCTGCTCACCGACCGGGTACGCGGCCTGACACCGGCATCGCATTATGCGGACCTCGATTTCTGATACGGCGCTGCGCCAGCTGATCGAGCGCGAAGCCAAACGCGCCGGCTTTGCCGCCGTCGCCGTCACGCGCCCAAACGCGATTCCGCTGGCCCCCGCCCGTCTGGCCCAGTTCGTCGATGAAGGCTTGCACGGCTCCATGGGCTGGATCGCCGAAACGCTGGAGCGCCGCAGCGAACCCTCCGTTTTGTGGCCCGAGGTGCGCTCGATCATCGTTCTGGCGATGAACTACGGACCCGACAACGACCCGCGCGACCTCCTTTCCCACAAGGACCGCGCCGCGATCTCGGTCTATGCCCGCAACCGCGATTATCACGACGTCATGAAGGGCCGGCTGAAGGAGATCGCCGGCAAGATCGTCGCCCGCGCCGGCGGCGACGTGAAGGTGTTTGTCGACACCGCCCCCGTGATGGAAAAGCCCTTGGCCGAGGCGGCAGGACTTGGCTGGCAAGGCAAGCACACAAATCTGGTCAGCCGCGAGTTCGGCTCCTGGCTGTTTTTGGGCACCATCTTTACCACCGCCGAGCTTGAGCCCGACGCCGCCGAGGTCGACCATTGCGGCTCCTGCCGCGCCTGCCTCGATGCTTGCCCGACCGACGCGTTTCCTGCGCCTTACCGGCTCGATGCGCGGCGCTGCATCTCCTACCTCACCATCGAAAACAAGGGGCCGATCCCGCTCGAATTCCGCCACAAGATCGGCAATCGCATCTATGGCTGCGACGATTGCCTTGCCGCCTGCCCGTGGAACAAGTTCGCCCAGGCCGCGTCCGAGCAAAAACTCGCCGCCCGCGACGACCTGCGCGAGCCGCGCCTCGCCGAGCTGCTCGCACTCGACGATGCGACCTTCCGCACCTTCTTCTCGGGGTCACCGGTCAAGCGCATCGGCCGCGACCGTTTTATCCGCAACGTGCTGATCGCGTCAGGCAATTCGGCTGACGCCACCTTGATCGAGCCCTGCCGGGCCTTGCTCGCCGACCCCTCGCCTCTGGTGCGCGGTGCTGCGATCTGGGCGCTGTCGCGGCTCGCGCCGGGCGAGACGTTTTCGGCTCTTGCGCAACAGGCTTTGAAGACCGAAACCGAAGACGACGTGATTGCCGAATGGCAGCTCACGCAAGTCGAACCCGCACGGACGCAGGCATGACCGAGCAGAAAATATTCATCTTCGGCGCCGGCTATTCCGGCAAGGCATTCGCCCGCATGCGCCTACAAGGCGTTCGCATCGCCGGCACCACGCGCTCGGCGGACAAATTCGCGGGCCTCGAAGCAGCTGACATCGAGGCTTTTGTCTTCGACGGACAGCTCACTCCTGAAGTAAGGGCGCAACTGGCCGCAACAACCCATCTCGTCGTCTCCGCCGCACCCGGCGACGACGGCGACCCGGTGCTCAATGCCGCCCGCGAGGCGATCGCTCACGGCATGCCACTGCTGCGCTGGATCGGCTATCTCTCCACCGTAGGCGTCTATGGCGACCATGGTGGCGCCTGGATCGACGAGACCGCCACATGTCGGCCGAAGCCCGGCCGTTCCTCGATGCGGCTCGCCGCCGAGCAGGCTTGGCACGAGCTTGGCGAAGCGATCGGACGGCCAGTCGCGATCCTGCGCCTGTCGGGCATCTACGGCCCGGGGCGCAACGCCTTCGTCAATCTCCAAAGCGGCACCGCCAAGCGCCTGGTCAAGCAGGGTCAGGTGTTCAACCGCATCCATGTCGACGACATATCAGGTGCGTTGTGGTTCCTCGCCGATGGCGATTATGGTGGGGTCTTCAACGTCACCGACGATGAGCCCGCGCCGCCGCAGGATGTCGTCGCTTATGCCGCTGACCTGATGAGTGTTGCGCCGCCGCCCGAAATTCCTTTCGAGACCGCCCAACTTTCGCCCATGGCACGGTCTTTCTATGGCGAGAACAAGCGCGTCGCCAACACCGCGATCAAGGCGTTGGGCTACGGTTTCCGGTTGCCCAACTACCGTACGGCGCTGGACAGCATGTGGGCCGACGGCAGCTGGCGCGGCGAAGGCGAGGGCGACAGGCGCAGCCCGATAAGGCAAGGCTGAACCGGCTGGACGCGACGAAATGACTGGGATGCGGGAGTCGAAATTTACCTTTCGGTAACCATGGCGGCCCAAGCTGGTGGAGAGGATCGGACTCCAATGACGGCATTTTTCAGCAGATTTCTGAGCAAGGCGGCGCGCTTCGCCATGGTCGCGGCAACGCTTGGGCTTGTCGGCCTCGACATGCAGGCGGCAAGTGCCGCGGAGCTTGCGAAAGACCTGTTTGGCTCCAAGAAGCTGCCGGCGGCGATCGCTGCGCATTCCTACGGCTTCTACTCCAAGGGCTGCTTCTCCGGCGGCGTGGCGATTGCCACTGACGGGCCGACCTGGCAGGCCATGCGCCTGTCGCGCAACCGGCGCTGGGGTCATCCGGCCATGATCTCGCTGATCGAAAAGCTGTCGCGCGATGCCACCGCCGACGGCTGGCCGGGCCTGTTGATCGGCGACATCTCGCAGCCGCGCGGCGGCCCGATGCTGACAGGCCACGCTTCCCACCAGATCGGCCTGGACGCCGACATCTGGTTCACGCCCATGCCCGATCACCGGCTTTCGGCGAGCGAGCGCGAAAACATGAGCGCTGTCTCGATGGTCAACGAGAAGACCCACCGGGTCATCGAAAAGCGCTGGACGCCAGCGCATGCGCGGCTGCTTGAGCGCGCCGCGAGCTATCCCGAGGTCGAGCGCATCCTCGTCAATCCGGGCATCAAGCAGAAACTCTGCGAGACCGTCACCGGAGACCGCTCCTGGCTGCGCAAGGTCCGGCCCTTCTGGGGTCACGATTACCATTTCCACATCCGCATCGGCTGCCAGCCCGGCTCGATGGGCTGCAAGGAACAGGATCCGACGCCGCGTGGCGACGGCTGTGACAAGTCGCTGGCCTGGTGGTTCACCGAAGAGCCCTGGCGCCCGGCCACCAGTCCGGAAAAGCCCAAGGCGCGCGACATCATGACGATGGCCAGCCTGCCCAAGCAATGCGTCGCCGTGCTCAATGCGCCCTCCCCGACTTCAGAAGCGGCCGTCACTTTCCGTGGCAAAGGCGCGCCTACGGCTGTGGTCGCGGCGCCAGAGCCCGAGGCGGTGGCGCCGGGCAAGCCGGTCATTTCACAGTCCGGCGGTGCGCCGGCTGCGGCCAACGCCTTCGCGCCCAGGCCTTCAGTGGACATCCCGTTGCCGCGTCCTCGACCGACGAACAACTAATCCGGCAAAGCGGCGGGCGCCGACCCGCTTCCCATGTCGCGGAAATCCGTTTATGGATTTCAACCGATTTAACCTGTCGGGGCGTCTTACGAGTGACACCAGCCTTGCGTCTCGCACTGATCGCCCATGATGAGAAGAAGGACGACATGGTCGCCTTCGCCGGCGCTCATGCCGACTTCCTCATGACCTGTCATATCGTTGCCACCGGAACCACGGGCCAGCGGGTGCTGGCGGCCTGCCCCGGCCTCAACCTGACGCCGCTGAAGAGCGGTCCGCTCGGCGGTGACCAGCAGATCGGCGCGCTGATCAGCGAGGGCAGGATCGACCTGTTGATTTTCTTCGTTGATCCGCTGACGCCGATGCCGCATGACGTCGATGTGAAGGCATTGATGCGGCTCGCCATCGTCTACGACATTCCCATGGCGTTGAATCGGGCGACGGCCGAGATCATGCTGGAAAACCAAGAGAACGGCTGAACGCCGACGTGGGGACGGAGCCGAGCATGTCACATCCAAGCGAGCAAGCGCAGGCTCTCCCCTTCCCGATCCTGATCGGCGACATCGGCGGCACCAATGCGCGCTTCGCCATCGTCGAGAGCGCCGACAAGGACGCCGGCGAACCGCACATCGTCCAGACCGCCAACTATGCCACCATCGACGACGCCATTCTGGCTGTCCTCGATGGCGCGCCGGTGCGTCCGCGTTCGGCGGTGCTGGCCGTTGCTGGGCCGGTCGAGGGCGAGGAGATCGCGCTCACCAACTGTCCCTGGGTGGTGCGTCCCCGCCAGATGTTTTCGACGCTTGGACTGATCGACATTCTCGTGCTCAACGATTTCGAAGCCCAGGCGCTCGCTGTTGTGGCACTTGGTGACGAGCACATGGAAAAGATCGGTGGCGGCGAGCCGGAAGAGGGTGCTGGCCGCGTCGTCCTCGGTCCTGGCACGGGTCTTGGCGTCGCTGGCCTCGTCCATGCACTTGGTCGCTGGATACCTATTCCCGGCGAAGGCGGTCACATGGATCTCGGTCCGCGCAGCGAGCGCGATTTCGAGGTCTTTCCGCATCTCGAAAAGCTCGAAGGCCGCATTTCGGGCGAGCAGATCCTGTGCGGGCGCGGCCTGGTCAACACCTATCGCGCCGTGGCC
>NZ_JBFUKO010000095.1:0-12990 GCF_056400805.1 Aminobacter sp. P4_H6_2 | reverse complement strand
GACCGGCATCGTGTCGCTGCCGGAAGGCACCGAGATGGTCATGCCCGGCGACAACATCACCGTCGATGTCGAGCTGATCGTGCCGATCGCCATGGAAGAGAAGCTGCGCTTCGCTATCCGTGAAGGTGGCCGTACCGTCGGCGCCGGCATCGTCGCTTCGATCAAAGAATAATCCGAATTAACGATCTGTCGCGGGCGGGAATACGCCCGCGCCGCGCCAGAACAAGGAAGTGACCATGAACGGACAGAATATCCGCATCCGCCTCAAGGCGTTTGACCACCGGGTTCTCGACGCTTCGACGCGTGAGATCGTGTCGACCGCGAAGCGCACCGGCGCCAATGTTCGCGGCCCGATTCCGCTGCCGACTCGGATCGAGAAGTTCACGGTGAACCGCTCACCGCACGTCGATAAGAAGAGCCGCGAGCAGTTCGAGATGCGCACGCACAAGCGTCTGCTGGACATCGTCGATCCGACCCCGCAGACCGTCGATGCTCTGATGAAGCTCGACCTCGCAGCAGGCGTCGACGTCGAAATCAAGCTCTAAGAGCTAACATGAGCCGCGCGAGCAGATCCAAACGGCTCCTCTGAAGGAAAACGAACCGATGCGTTCAGGTGTAATTGCACAGAAGGTGGGAATGACCCGCGTCTATAATGACGCTGGCGAACATGTTCCCGTCACCGTTCTCCGCATGGAGAACTGCCAGGTCGTGGCACAGCTCACGAAAGAGAAGAATGGCTACACCGCCGTTCAGCTCGGCGTTGGCCTGGCCAAGGTGAAGAATACGACGAAGGCGATGCGCGGTCACTTCGCTGCCGCCTCCGTTGAGCCGAAGTCGAAGGTCGCCGAATTCCGCGTGTCCGCCGACAACATGMTCGATGTTGGCKCCGAGATCACYGTCGAGCATTWCGTCCCCGGCCAGAAGGTCGATGTGACGGGCACGACGATCGGCAAGGGTTTCCAGGGCGTCATCAAGCGTCACCACTTCGGTGGTGGCCGYGCKACCCACGGTAACTCGGTTTCGCACCGTACCCACGGTTCAACTGGCCAGCGCCAGGATCCGGGCAAGGTGTTCAAGGGCAAGAAGATGGCCGGACACATGGGCGACGTTCGCGTCACCACCCAGAATGTCGAAGTTGTCTCGACCGACACCGATCGCGGTCTCATCCTGATCCGCGGTGCGGTTCCGGGTTCGAAGGGCGCTTGGATCCTGGTCCGCGACGCAGCCAAGATTGCGCTTCCGGCTAACGCTCCGAAGCCTGCTGGTATCCGCGCCGCCACGAAGAACGAGGCTCCGGCCACAGAGGGAGCGGAATAATGGATCTCAAGATCACCACGCTTGCAGGCATCGACGCCGGCAAGGTCCAGCTCTCGGAAGAGATCTTCGGTCTCGACCCGCGCGAAGACGTTCTCCAGCGCGTCGTGCGCTGGCAGCTCGCCAAGAAGCAGCAGGGCACGCACAAGGCCAAGGGTCGCGCGGAAATCGCGCGCACCGGCGCCAAGATGTACAAGCAGAAGGGTACGGGCCGCGCTCGTCACCATTCGGCACGCGCTCCGCAGTTCCGCGGCGGCGGCAAGGCCCACGGCCCGGTCGTTCGTAGCCACGAGCACGATCTTCCCAAGAAGGTCCGCGCTCTCGGCTTGAAGCACGCTCTGTCGGCCAAGGCTAAGACATCGAAACTGATCATCGTCGACGAGCTGACCCTCGCCGAAGGCAAGACGAAGGCACTGCTCGCGAATTTCGCGACGCTGGGCCTGACCAACGCCCTGGTGATCGGCGGTGCCGAGCTTGACGTCAACTTCAAGCGCGCAGCGACCAACATCCCGAACATCGATGTCCTGCCAATCCAGGGCATCAATGTTTACGACATTCTGCGCCGCGGCACGCTGGTCCTTTCGAAGGCCGCCGTCGAGGCTCTCGAGGAGCGCTTCAAATGATGGATCTCCGCCACTATGACGTGATCGTCTCTCCGGCGATCACAGAAAAGTCGACCATGGCTTCTGAAAACAACCAGGTCGTCTTCAACGTCGCCAAGAAGGCGAGCAAGCCCGAGATCAAGGCTGCCGTCGAAGCGCTGTTTGGCGTGAAGGTGACTGCTGTGAACACCCTGGTCCGCAAGGGCAAGGTGAAGCGCTTCCGCGGCACGATCGGCCGCCAGAGCGACGTCAAGAAGGCGGTAGTGACGCTGGCCGAAGGCCAGTCGATCGACGTCGCGACGGGTCTCTGAGCAAGGCCGCGAGGACAGGACAATGGCACTTAAGAAATTCAAGCCAATAACGCCGAGCACCCGTCAGCTGGTCATCGTCGACCGCTCGGGCCTCCACAAAGGCAAGCCCGTCAAGGGGTTGACCGAAGGCCTGACGAAGTCGGGCGGCCGCAACAACTACGGTCGCATCACGGCTCGCTTCATCGGCGGCGGTCACAAGCGTTCGTACCGCATCATCGACTTCAAGCGTCGCAAGTTCGACGTGGTCGGCACGGTCGAGCGTCTCGAATACGATCCGAACCGCACCGCCTTTATCGCGCTGATCAAGTACGACGATGGCGAGCTGAGCTACATCATTGCTCCGCAGCGTCTTCAGGCCGGCGACAAGATCATCGCTGGTGAGCAGGTCGACGTGAAGCCGGGCAACGCAATGCCGCTCGCTTCGATGCCGGTCGGCACGATCGTGCACAACATCGAACTGAAGCCCGGCAAGGGCGGCCAGGTTGCCCGTTCGGCTGGTGCTTATGCCCAGCTCGTCGGCCGCGACCAGGGCATGGCGATCCTTCGCCTCAACTCGGGTGAACAGCGCGTCGTCAGCGGCCTGTGCATCGCCACCGTCGGTGCCGTGTCCAACCCGGACCATGGCAACATCAACGATGGCAAGGCAGGCCGCACGGTCTGGCGTGGCAAGCGTCCGCACAATCGCGGCGTGACCATGAACCCGGTCGACCATCCGCACGGCGGTGGTGAAGGCCGCACCTCGGGCGGACGCCATCCGGTGTCGCCTTGGGGCAAGCCCACCAAGGGCAAGAAGACGCGGTCCAACAAGGCGACCGACAAGTTCATCCTGCGCTCGCGCCATCAGCGCAAGAGCTAAGAAGAGGTAACGCCAGTGACTCGTTCAGTCTGGAAAGGCCCGTTCATTGACGGCTATCTGCTCAAGAAAGCAGAAAAGGTTCGTGAAGGCGGTCGCAATGAGGTGATCAAGATGTGGAGCCGCCGCTCCACTGTCCTGCCGCAGTTCGTCGGCCTCACCTTCGGTGTCTACAACGGCCAGAAGCACGTCCCGGTCTCGGTGAACGAGGACATGGTCGGCCACAAGTTCGGTGAGTTCGCTCCCACCAGGACCTATTACGGTCACGGCGCGGACAAGAAGGCAAAGAGGAAGTAACATGGGCAAGGCCAAAGCTCCGCGCAGGCTTGCTGACAACGAGGCACGTGCGGTTCTCCGTACGATCCGGGTCAGCCCGCAGAAGCTCAACCTCGTTGCCGCGCTTATCCGCGGCAAGAAGGTGGCGACCGCGCTTTCGGATCTGGAATTTTCGCGCAAGCGCATCGCCGGAACGGTTAAAAAGACCCTCGAATCGGCTATTGCCAACGCGGAAAACAATCACGACCTCGATGTCGATGCGTTGGTGGTGGCGGAAGCCTATGTCGGCAAGTCGATCGTCATGAAGCGTTTCCACGCTCGTGGCCGTGATCGCGCCAGCCGCATCGAGAAGCCGTTTTCGCACCTCACGATCGTTGTTCGTGAAGTCGAAGAGAAAGGGGAGGCCGCATAATGGGCCAGAAAATCAATCCTATTGGTCTCCGCCTCGGCATCAACCGCACCTGGGACTCGCGCTGGTATGCAAACACCGGCGAATACGGCCAGCTGCTTCACGAAGACATCAAGATCCGCAAGTATCTTGAGAACGAACTGAAGCAGGCCGCGATCTCCAAGGTCGTGATCGAGCGTCCGCACAAGAAGTGCCGCGTGACCATTCACGCAGCACGTCCGGGCCTGATCATCGGCAAGAAGGGCGCCGACATCGAAAAGCTTCGCAAGAAGCTGATGGAGATGACGAAGTCCGAGACGCACCTCAACATCGTCGAGGTTCGCAAGCCCGAGACGGACGCTACGCTGGTCGCTCAGTCGATCGCGCAGCAGCTCGAGCGCCGCATTGCCTTCCGTCGCGCCATGAAGCGCGCGGTGCAGTCGGCCATGCGCCTCGGCGCCGAGGGCATTCGTATCAACTGCTCGGGCCGTCTCGGCGGTGCCGAAATCGCTCGTATGGAGTGGTATCGCGAAGGTCGCGTTCCGCTGCACACCCTGCGCGCCGATGTCGATTACGGCACGGCTGAAGCCAAGACTGCCTACGGTATCTGCGGCGTCAAGGTCTGGGTGTTCAAGGGCGAGATCCTCGAGCACGATCCGATGGCTTCAGAGCGTCGCGCAACCGAAGGCGATCATTCGCATGCTAGCGACCGCCCAGGCGGCCGCCGTCGCGAAAACGCCTGACACGCATAGGAATTTGGAGTTAGAACGATGCTGCAGCCAAAGCGCACAAAGTTCCGTAAGCAGTTCAAGGGCCGCATCCACGGCACCGCGAAGGGTGGCACCAACCTGGATTTCGGCGGCTTCGGACTGAAGGCGCTTGAGCCAAACCGCGTCACCGCGCGTGAGATCGAGGCGGCCCGCCGCGCGATCACCCGCGAAATGAAACGTCAGGGCCGCGTCTGGATCCGTATTTTCCCAGATGTGCCGGTCACGTCGAAGCCGACCGAAGTCCGCATGGGTAAGGGCAAGGGTGCGGTCGACTACTGGGCATGCCGCATCAAGCCAGGCCGCGTGATGTTCGAGATCGATGGTGTCTCCGAGGAAGTGGCGCGTGAAGCGCTGCGGCTCGGCGCTGCCAAGCTCTCGGTCAGGACGCGCTTCGTTCAGCGCATCGCAGAATAAGGAAGGGCTGATCATGAAAGCCTCAGACGTCAGGACGAAGACCCAGGACCAGCTCACTGACGAGCTCGCCAGCCTCAAGAAGGAGCAGTTCAACCTGCGCTTCCAGAAGGCGACCGGTCAGCTGGAAAAGACGGCGCGCGTGAAACAAGTTCGTAAGGACATCGCGCGTATCAAGACCATCGCCGCCGAAAAATCGGCCGGCAAGAAGGCTTAAGGACGAAAACCATGCCAAAGCGCATCCTGCAGGGTACGGTCGTCAGCGACAAGAACGAGAAGACGGTCGTCGTCAAGGTCGAGCGTCGCTTCACGCACCCGGTGATGAAGAAGACCGTGCGTATGTCGAAGAACTACAAGGCGCACGACGAAAACAACGCCCACAAGGTGGGCGATCAGGTGTCTATCCAGGAATCGAAGCCGATTTCCAAGGATAAGCGCTGGGTCGTCATCTCCGCCGACCAGGCGTAACAACGAATTTTGGACAAGCCGGGGAGGGCGGTAGCCCATCCCGTTAGAGAAGAAGAAGGCGGCCAGTCATGATTCAGATGCAAACAAACCTCGACGTCGCGGACAATTCCGGCGCCCGTCGTGTCATGTGCATCAAGGTGCTGGGCGGCTCGAAGCGGAAGTATGCTTCTGTTGGCGACATCATCGTGGTGTCGATCAAGGAAGCCATTCCGCGCGGCCGCGTAAAGAAGGGTGATGTGATGAAGGCGGTCGTGGTTCGCACGGCCAAGGACATTCGTCGCCCGGACGGCAGCGTGATCCGTTTCGACAAGAACGCGGCCGTTCTTGTCGATAACAAGAAAGAACCTATCGGCACGCGTATCTTCGGGCCGGTTCCGCGCGAACTCCGCGCCAAGAACCACATGAAGATCATCTCGCTCGCGCCCGAAGTGCTGTAAGGAGCCGGAMCAATGCARAAGATCMGWAAAGGCGACAAGGTYGTCGTKCTGACCGGCAAGGACAAGGGCCGCACTGGCGAAGTGCTGTCTGTCCAGCCGAAGGAAGACAAGGCACTTGTCCGTGGCGTGAACATGATCCGCCGCCACCAGAAGCAGTCCCAGACCCAAGAGGGCGGGATTATTACCAAAGAAGCGCCGATCCACCTGTCGAACCTCGCGCTCACCGACCCCAAGGATGGCAAGCCGACCCGCGTCGGTTTCCAGGTCCAGAAGGACGGCACGAAGGTGCGCGTCGCCAAGCGCTCGGGAGAAGTCATCAATGGCTAATGCAACCATCGAGCCGCGTCTGAAGAAGGTTTACAAAGAGACCATCCGTCAGGCGATGCAGGAGCAGTTCAAGTACGACAACGTGATGCAGATCCCGCGCATCGACAAGATCGTGCTCAACATGGGTATCGGCGAAGCGACCGCGGATTCGAAGAAGCCCGCGGCCGCCGCTGAAGACCTGGCGATGATCGCTGGCCAGAGGCCGGTTGTGACCCGCGCCCGCAAGTCGATCGCCGGCTTCAAGGTGCGCGAGCACATGCCGATCGGCGCCAAGGTGACGCTCCGCCAGGAACGCATGTACGAGTTCCTTGACCGTCTGGTGAACATCGCACTGCCGCGCGTTCGCGACTTTCGCGGTCTGAACCCAAAAAGCTTTGACGGCCGTGGCAATTACGCTATGGGCATCAAGGAACACATCGTGTTCCCCGAGATCAATTACGATAAGGTTGATCAGATCTGGGGCATGGACATCATCGTTTGCACGACCGCCAGGACGGACGAAGAGGCTCGGGCTCTGCTCAAGGCCTTCAACTTCCCCTTCCGGCAGTAACGGCAGCGAGCAAAGGAAAAATCTGAAATGGCAAAAACCAGCTCAGTCGAAAAGAACAACCGGCGCCGCAAGCTTGTCGACCAATTCGCTGCAAAGCGTAAGGCCCTCAAGGATGTGATCATGGATCAGTCCAAGCCGATCGAGGAACGCTTCCGCGCGCAGCTCAAGCTCGCCGCGCTGCCGCGCAACTCGGCTAAGACCCGTATCCGTAACCGCTGCGAAATTACCGGCCGTCCGCGTGCCTACTATCGCAAGCTTAAGATGTCGCGTATCGCGCTTCGTGAACTGGGCTCGACGGGAGCAATCCCCGGCCTGGTCAAGTCGAGCTGGTAAGGAGCATTTGATATGTCTTTGAGTGATCCTCTCGGCGATATGCTGACCCGCATCCGCAACGCCTATGGCCGCAAGAAGTCGACTGTTTCGACGCCTGCGTCCAGGCTGCGCGCCCGTGTTCTCGACGTGCTGAAGTCGGAAGGCTATATCCGCGACTACAGCCAGACCGATTTCGAAAACGGCAAGTCCGAGATCGAAATCGAGCTGAAGTACTTCGACGGCCAGCCGGTGATTCGCGAAATCGCGCGTGTCTCCAAGCCAGGCCGCCGCGTCTACGTCTCGTCCAAGTCGATTCCGCCGGTCGCCAATGGCCTCGGCATCTCGATCCTTTCGACTCCGAAGGGCGTGATGGCCGACCACGAAGCGCGCGAACAGAACGTCGGCGGGGAAATCCTCTGCCAGATATTCTGATCTGCGTAGGCTGAAACAAGAAAGGCACGAGGACTATGTCTCGTATTGGCAAGAAACCCGTTCAGCTTCCGCAGGGCGTCACCGCCGCCGTCGACGGCCAGACCGTCACGGCGAAGGGCCCCAAGGGCGAGCTGAAGTTCGTGGTCAACAATGAAGTTCTGGTCTCGATGGAGAATGGCGAGATTGCCGTTCAGCCACGCGATCAGTCCAAGGATGCGCGCTCCAAGTGGGGCATGTCGCGGACGCAGATCGTCAACATCCTGACGGGTGTTAAGGACGGCTTCGAAAAGAAGCTCGAGATCACCGGCGTCGGTTATCGTGCAACGCTTCAGGGCAAGAACCTGCAGCTCGCACTTGGCTTCAGCCATGACGTCGTCTACCAGACGCCGGAAGGCATCACCATTACGGTGCCGAAGCCGACCGAAATCGTGGTCAACGGCATCAACAAGCAGCAGGTTGGCCAGGTCGCCGCCGAGATCCGCGAATATCGTGGTCCGGAGCCCTACAAGGGCAAGGGCGTCCGCTATGCAGGCGAGAAGATCGTCCGCAAAGAAGGCAAGAAGAAGTAATTATAACGCCGCGGTGCGCGGTCGCGGGAAGCATTTCAGCTTACCGCAGATGGCCGCGCCCGTTTCAGAAGGCAAGGAACCACTATTATGGCTTCGAAAGAAACCACTCTGCGCCGTTCGGCGCGCATCCGCCGCCAGATCAAGAAGGTCGCCAACGGCCGTCCGCGTCTGTCGGTCCATCGTACGTCGAAGAACATCTATGTTCAGGTCATCGACGACGCCAATGGCAAGACGCTCGCAGCCGCTTCGACCCTCGAGAAGGATCTCAAGGGCACGCTGAAGACCGGTGCTGACACTGCTGCCGCGACKGCGGTTGGCAAGCTGATCGCCGAGCGCGCGTCGAAGGCCGGCATCAAGGATGTCGTTTTCGATCGTGGCGCCTACATCTATCACGGCCGCATCAAGGCGCTTGCCGAAGCTGCCCGTGAAGGTGGCCTCAACTTCTGATGCAGATTACGGCGTAGCGCGTGGCGCTGCGCCGCATCACTGACCAGTTGCAATCGATCCGGCGACGTTATAGACGCCGGATTTAGTTTTTAACCCCCGTGCTTCCGGAAAAAAATAAGGATAGGAATATGGCACAAGAACGTAGGGAAGGTGGTCGCGACCGTAGCCGTGACCGCGAAGAGCGCGACAGCGAATTCGTCGATAAGCTCGTCCACATCAACCGTGTTGCCAAGGTCGTCAAGGGCGGCCGGCGTTTCGGTTTTGCAGCACTCGTCGTTGTCGGCGACCAGAAGGGCCGCGTTGGCTTTGGTCACGGCAAGGCGCGCGAAGTGCCGGAAGCGATCCGCAAGGCAACCGAATCGGCCAAGCGCGACATGATCTTCGTGCCGCTCCGCTCGGGCCGTACGCTGCACCACGATGTCGAAGGCCGTTGGGGCGCTGGTCGCGTTCTGCTGCGCTCTGCCAAGCAGGGTACCGGCATCATCGCCGGCGGTCCTATGCGCGCTGTCTTTGAGACGCTCGGCATGCACGACGTCGTCGCCAAGTCGATGGGTTCGTCGAACCCATACAACATGGTGCGCGCGACCTTCGATGCGCTGAAGAGCCAGATGCATCCCAAGGATGTGGCTGCACAGCGCGGCATCAAGTATTCGACGCTTCAGGCCCGCCGCGGCACCGCCGTTGCGGCTGAAGAATAGTCGCTCGAGCTGACCAGGGACAATGACCATGGCCAAGAAAGCAACCAAGACCGTCACCGTCGAGCAGATCGGTAGCCCGATCCGCCGGCCGAAAGAACAGCGTGCCACGCTGGTCGGCCTCGGCCTCAACAAGATGCATCGCAAGCGCACCTTGGAGGATACTCCTTCCGTGCGCGGCATGATCGCAGCTGTCCAGCATCTCGTCCGCGTTGTGGACGAGGCGTAGGCCGATCGCAGGAGATAGAAGATGAAACTCAACGATCTGCGTGACAACGCCGGCGCGACCCACTCCAAGAAGCGTCTTGGCCGTGGCATCGGCTCCGGATCCGGCAAGACCGGCGGTCGTGGCGTCAAGGGCCAGAAGGCTCGTTCAGGCGTCGCGATCAACGGCTTCGAGGGTGGCCAGATGCCGCTCTATCGTCGCCTGCCGAAGCGCGGCTTCACCAATATCTTTGCAAAGAGCTACGTCACCGTTTCGCTGGCCCGCATTCAGGTCGCGATCGATGCCAAGAAGCTCGACGTGAAAGAGACCGTGACGGCGGAAGTCCTCGTCAAGGCCGGCGTGATTCGCCGCGTCAAGGACGGCGTCCGCATCCTCGGCGACGGCGAACTCACGGCCAAGGTGGCCTTTGACGTTGCCGGCGCTTCCAAGCCGGCGATCGAAAAGATCGAAAAGGCTGGAGGATCGGTGAAGCTGCCGGAAGTGGCAGCCGCCGAGTAAAAGGCTTTGCAAAGTAAGCGGCGGTAGAGATACCGCCGCTTGCATGTTTGCCGTCCGAAGCCTATCTCGTGGCTTCGGTGACACGCGCCGCGCCCATCGCGGCTTTCGGCGTGACCAAGCGGAGTACCCTGAATGGCATCGGCTGCTGAACAACTAGCATCCAATCTGAATTTCGCAGCCTTCGCCAAGGCCGAAGATCTTAAGAAACGCATCTGGTTTACGCTCGGCGCGCTTTTGGTCTATCGCCTCGGTACCTATATTCCGCTTCCTGGAATCAATCCCGAAGCGTTCGCGCAGGCTTTCACCCAGCAGAGCCGCGGCGTTCTTGGCATTTTCAACATGTTCGCCGGCGGCGCTGTGCAGCGCATGGCGATCTTTGCCCTCGGCATCATGCCCTACATCTCTGCTTCCATCATCATGCAGCTCATGACGTCGGTCGTTCCGTCGCTTGAAGCGCTGAAGAAGGAAGGCGAGCAGGGCCGCAAGGTCATCAACCAGTACACCCGCTACGGCACCGTGCTTCTGGCGCTGGTCCAGGCCTATGGCATTTCAGCCGGCCTTGAGGGCGGGAACGGCATCGTTACCGATCCGGGCATGTTCTTCCGCGCCTCGACGGTCATCACGCTTGTCGGCGGCACCATGTTCCTGATGTGGCTCGGCGAGCAGATCACCGCACGCGGCATCGGCAACGGCATTTCGCTGATCATTTTCGCTGGCATCGTCGCAGGTCTTCCGAGCGCCATCAGCGGCACGCTGGAACTCGGCCGCACCGGTGCTCTGTCGACCGGCCTGATTCTCGCGATCATCGTGCTTGCGATCGTCGTCATCGCAGTGATCGTGTTCTTCGAGCGTGCGCAGCGTCGCCTTCTGATCCAGTATCCGAAGCGCCAGGTCGGCAACCGCATGTTCCAGGGCGACACTTCGCACCTGCCGCTCAAGCTCAACACCGCCGGCGTCATTCCTCCGATCTTCGCGTCGTCGCTGCTGCTGCTGCCGGCAACCGTCGCGGGCTTCTCGAACACCGCCACGCTGCCCGGCTGGGTGAGCACGATGATGTCGGCGCTCGGCCATGGCCAGCCGCTCTACATGCTGCTCTACGCGGCAATGATCGTCTTCTTTGCCTTCTTCTACACGGCGATCGTGTTCAACCCGAAGGACACCGCCGACCAGCTGAAGAAGCATTCGGGCTTCATTCCCGGCTATCGCCCAGGCGAGCGCACCGCGGAATATATCGACTACGTGCTGACCCGCGTYACCGTCATCGGCGCTGCCTATCTCGTCGTCATCTGCTTGATGCCCGAGTTCCTGATTTCGGCAACCGGCGTTCCGTTCTACCTTGGTGGTACTTCGCTTCTGATCGTGGTCAATGTAACGCTTGATACCGTGGCGCAGATTCAGGGTCACCTGATCGCCCATCAGTATGAAGGGCTGATCAAGAAGTCGAAGCTCCGTGGAGGTAAGAGGGGAAGATGAAGCTGATATTGCTTGGGCCGCCGGGAGCGGGCAAGGGGACACAAGCGCAACGACTGGTCGAAAAGCATGGCATCCCGCAATTGTCGACTGGCGACATGCTGCGGGCTGCGGTGAAAGCTGAAACTGAAGTTGGCAAGCGCGCCAAGTCGGTGATGGATGCTGGCGAGCTCGTCTCGGACGAGATCGTCAACGCGATCGTTGCAGAACGCATTGACCAGGAAGACTGTGCCCAGGGCTTCATTCTTGATGGTTATCCGCGCACGCTGGCACAGGCTGACGCTGTCGCTGACATGCTGGCCGAACGCGGCATGCAGCTCGACGTGGTCATCGAACTCGCTGTTGACGACAAAGCACTTATCGGTCGAATCCTGAAGCGTGCAGAGGAGGCGAGGGCCGCTGGCCAGCCGGTGCGCAAGGATGACAATGCCGAGGTGTTCGAAGAACGGCTGCGCGAGTACTACAAAAAAACCGCTCCGCTGATCGGCTACTACTACGCCAACGACCTGTTGAAGCAGGTCGACGGCATGGCCGATATGGACGAGGTGACCGCGCAGATCGAAGCGATCCTCGCGGATGCCACACACTAAAACAGCAGTCGTGCTTGACTGGCGGGCCGTACTGGAGTATGGCGGCCCGTCTTCCATTCAGGCATGATGGTGTTTGCCCACTAGGGCGCATAGTCGTATTGATACGGAAAACCCGCATGGGCCGGCCTCCACCGGACGCGGGGCAACTTACAGCGCCGGCTTTGTCCGGCCCAAATGGAGTGGTAAATATGGCTCGTATAGCCGGCGTAAATATTCCGACCAACAAGCGCGTTGTGATCTCGCTTCAGTACATTCACGGCATTGGCAAGAAGTTCGCTCAGGAGATCGTCGAGAAGGTCGGTATCCCGGCTGAACGTCGCGTCAACCAGCTGACCGATGCTGAAGTTCTGGCGATCCGCGAGACGATCGACCGCGACTATCACGTCGAAGGCGACCTGCGCCGCGAAGTTTCGATCAACATCAAGCGTCTGATGGACCTCGGCTGCTACCGCGGCCTGCGTCACCGTCGTTCGCTTCCGGTCCGCGGCCAGCGCACGCATACCAATGCGCGCACCCGTAAGGGTCCGGCCAAGGCGATTGCCGGCAAGAAGAAGTAATTTCGTATCACCGGCGGGTTTCGGCCCGCCGGTTTTCGCCTTTTGTGGGCGGGTGTTCGGCCTGACACCTTAATCGCAGGCTGGTGTAGCCGCTGGCATTACGGCGGTGAAGAGATCAACTGAAAGGACTACTATGGCTAAGGAAGCCGGCCGCGTTCGCCGTCGCGAACGCAAGAACATCTCGTCGGGCGTTGCCCACRTCAATTCGACCTTCAACAACACCATGATCACCATCTCCGATGCACAGGGCAACACGATTGCCTGGTCGTCGGCTGGTGCGCAGGGCTTCAAGGGTTCGCGCAAGTCGACCCCGTTCGCAGCCCAGATGGCTGCTGAAGACGTTGCCAAGAAGGCACAGGAACACGGCATGCGTATGCTCGAGGTCGAGGTTTGCGGTCCGGGTTCGGGTCGTGAGTCGGCACTGCGCGCGCTCCAGGCTGCTGGTTTCACGATCACGTCGATCCGCGACGTGACGCCGATTCCGCAC
>NZ_JBFUKO010000094.1:0-13104 GCF_056400805.1 Aminobacter sp. P4_H6_2 | reverse complement strand
GCGTCACCGTGACCGGTCCGGCCAACGAAAAGGATATCTTCATCCGGGGATTGCTGGGCCAGTACACGCTGATCCTCGTCGACGGCAAGCGCCAGAGCACACGTGAGGCGCGCGCTAATGGCAATGCCGGTTTCGAGCAAAGCTTCTTGCCGCCGCTTGCGGCGATCGAGCGGATCGAGGTCGTTCGCGGGCCGATGTCGTCGCTTTACGGCTCGGACGCGATGGGCGGCGTCATCAACATCATCACCCGCAAGGTAGGCGAGACGTGGTCGGGCTCGTTCACGACCGACGGGACCGTGCAGCAGCACAGCGAATTTGGAGATACTGGCCAAGGGACATTCTATCTCAACGGGCCTGTCCTCAAGGACTCGCTTGGCCTGCAGGTCTGGGGCCAGGGACTGAAGCGCGGCGAGGATTCGCTGCTCGGCGGCATCACCGGTGCCAAGGAAGGCACGCTCGGCGGCCGGCTGACTTTCGTGCCGAACGAAAATCACGAATTCCGGCTTGAGGGCGGCACGTCGCGGCTACGGCGCGAGGCAAACACCGGCCAGACGCTCGCTGAAAACGGCATTTCGACATACAACAACAACGATCGCGATCACTGGTCGCTGACGCATATCGGCGACTGGGGCTGGACGACCTCCGAATTCTCGTTCCAGCAGGAATGGGCCGAGCGCAGCAACTTCAACTGGGACAAGAAGCGCCGTGACTTCGTGGAAAACCCTCGCTCGCCCGAAATCCGCAACTCCGTCCTCGATGGCAAGTTCACCACGCCGTTTGAGCTTCTCGGCTCGCACACGCTGGTGACGGGCGGGCAGGTGTTCGATGCATTGCTGACCGACCAGAATCCCGGCCGCAGGACAAGCCGTGACGAGCAGTTTCAGATCCTGCAGTGGGCGCTGTTTGCCGAAGACGAATGGAGGCTCTCCGACAGCTTTGCCCTGACCGGCGGGCTCAGGCTGGACAATCACCAGGAATATGGCTCGCACCCGAGCCCACGGCTGTACGGCGTCTGGAATCCCACGGATCAGCTAACGCTGAAAGGGGGCATCTCGACGGGCTTCCGCGCGCCCGATGTGCGGGCGATTTCACCTGGCTATGCCTACACGACCGGTGGCGGTGGCTGCACCTATGGCCCGAACGGCTCCTGCGGCGTCATCATCGCCGACCCAAACCTCAGGGCGGAGACCAGCACCAGCTTTGAATTGGGCGCGCTGTGGGACAACCATGACGGCATCACCTTGGGGGCGACGTATTTCTACACCGATTTCAAGGACAAGATCGCCAATGCCCCGGTGCTCGACAGTGCGGGCAAACCGGTGCGCTGGAGCGAAGACCCCAACTATCGCCTCTGGTACAATTACAACATCGACGACGCCATCATACAGGGGCTGGAACTGACAGCGAGCTGGGAGGCGACCGATGCGCTTTCGATCCGTGGCAGCTATACCTACACCCATTCCGAACAGCAGACAGGCGTCTATGCCGGCTTCTCGCTCTCCCGCACGCCTGAGCATACGGCCAATCTACGCCTCGACTGGATAACACCGATGGATGGGCTTTCGGCCTGGGCATCTGCAAACTATCACGGTGCCGAGATCAACGCTGGCCCCCGCATTGGAACAATCGGCAAACCGGTCGCGATCAAGGGGGTGGTTGGCCGCAAATACGATGCCTATGCCACCGTCGACCTGGGCGCCACCTATGCGTTCACCGAAAACTTCGTGATGAACGCCGCTGTCTACAACCTGCTGGACGAGAGGGTTGAGACCTCCGAGCATAACGCTGTGATGGAAGGCAGACGCTTGTGGGTGAGCTTGACGACGAGTTTCTGACCCTGTCGGTTCCTGCCGCGTCGCGTCGCTTACTCGGCCCGAACAGGCGAGGGCACGCCGACGCGGATAAGCTGCGAAAAATCAGGGGTCAGCCCGGCTGCCTGCGCGCGCTCACGGATATGGGCGCGCTCGCGCAGTTCCTGCATCGATAGCTGGCTATCGAGCGCCCCTTGATCATAGGTATATTCGGGAAGGTAGCCGTTGACGATCAGGCGCCAGTCGAGCGGGATCATGTCGCCAACCGCACGGATCATCTTGACGATGACGGTGGTGCAGTTGGTGGTGATCGAGTTGTAAAAACGCGGCGTCTTTGCCAGCGCATTGGCATCAGCGACATACTCGAGCAGCAATGCCTTGGCGGCTTGCGGCGAAGCCCTGAGGCGATAAAGCTGGACGTCTTCGCCCCGGACGTTCGATCGGACGCCGACGACGTCGCGCTCATCGGCTGCGATGATGACAAGGGCATTGCTTTTGAACAGATCGGCGAGCGGCGAGAATGCGCCACCATTGAGCCGCCGCACTTCGATCGACCAGGCGAGATAGTCGCCACCTTCGAAACCGAAGCTCATGATGACATGGGCCATTTCCGGTCCGGCCCAGTAGGACATGAACAGGTCGAGTGTCTGGAGCTTGGTCAGGTCATAGGTCCTGGTCGTCCAGCGCTCGGTGAAGTCGGTTCTGCTGCGCCATTCGAAATCGCGAACATAGGTCAGCGTCAGCATGTCGCCGTCGCGCGTTCCCGTCACCTGACGCGAGACATCGGGCGCGAAATCGGCGTGTTCGGGCGGATGGATGGTGCTCCACCACAATAGGACCGCGGCGAAGGCGGCCGCGAAAGGCACAAGCGTACGAAGGTGCCAGCGGCTGAACAGGGCAATGGCGGTGGCGAAGCCGAGCAGGGCAAACAGGCATGCGGCGAGCCCTCGGGCCAGTTCTGGCAGAGGCAGCCGGTACCACAGGGCAAGAGCGGCCCAGGCTGTCGCAACGACGATGACGAGCGTGAGAATGATCGCGGAAACGATCCGCAGGGTGCTTCGCAATCTCACGTCCAGCCAGCTTTCCATGTTTGACGGCGGCTCAGGGCAGCCGATCAAGTCCCTTCGCCAAGCGCTACCCGACTGAAGTCGATGAGTCGAGAGTGGGTGGCCTGTCGAACATGAAGCAAAGAGGGCATTGGGACGCTAGGCGCGCTTCCTCGACAGCGACGTCAATGTCCATCCAAAACCCATGCGTCCTTCATCCTTCCGACGCGATTGCCAAAAACCGCGCGGATGGGCGCATTACGCTTCCAGGAGTGCGCTCGGGCGGCCGCGCAATGATCTTGATCCTGAGGAAATCAGCCAATTGATCCGCTGGTGGAGCTGAGGAGGATCGAACTCCTGACCTCGTCATTGCGAACGACGCGCTCTCCCAGCTGAGCTACAGCCCCGTCCAGCGGATGGCCGCATTTATTGGCTGCGCGCGGCGTCTGTCAAGCGAGCAGTTGACGTAGGGGCGATATAGCACGGTGACGAAAGGTGTTGACCGCAATGCGGCTCTGAAGGCAGGTGCAGCCGCCAAATCTGACAAGTGGAGCAAAAAATCCGTGGCGTGTCCCCGTCGCGGCGCGTACGCAGGCGGCGGCGGGGCTTGCCGCTCAGGCGTGCAATGGCTAAATGTCGGCAATTCATTGGAGAACGGCATGCTCGCCCTCATTCAGACGATCGTTCTGGCCCTCGACCTGTATTGGTGGATCATCATCGCTTCGGCGATCTTCTCCTGGCTCTATGCTTTCAACGTGGTCAATCCGCGCAACCAGGTCGTCGGCACCATCGGCAACATGCTGTTCAGGCTGACCGAACCGGCGCTGCGGCCGATTCGCCGCTTGATGCCCGATCTCGGTGGCATCGACATCTCGCCGATCATCCTGTTGCTGTTGCTGTTTTTCGTGCGCCAGTTCATCTTGACCACGGTGGCGCCGCTCGTCATCTGACGCGTCATGTCCGGCTTCTTCAGGGAGCGTGACGACGGGCTCGAGTTGTTCGTACGGCTGACGCYACGCTCCTCGAAGGACGCTGTCGAAGGCATCGAGCAGACGGCCGACGGGCGCAGTCATCTGACGGCACGGGTGCGCGCGGCGCCGGAAAAAGGCGAGGCCAATGCGGCGCTCGAAAAGTTGCTCGCCACGGCACTCGGCATTCCCAAGAAGTCAGTGTCGGTGGTCGCCGGCGGCACGTCGCGGCTGAAGACCGTGCGCATCGCAGGCGATGCCGGCGACCTGGCCAGGCTGTTGGTGGCGTTGGCGAAGGGCTGAGCGCGTACTCTGCCGGCGAGCCGCCGTTCAATTCGGACGATGAGACACAAAATGAGGGCGCGGTCAGCTGAGCCGGCCGCGCCCTTTGGCGATTGAACCTGTCCAGCCCGAGAGGCCTCAGGCCTTGAGCTGCTTGGCGCGCTCGATGGCTTCCACGATCATCTTCTTGGCGTAGTCCGCGTCGTGCCAGCCCTCGATCTTGACCCACTTGCCGGGCTCCAGATCCTTGTAGTGGGCAAAGAAGTGCTCGATCTGCTGAAGCGTGATCTCGGGCAGGTCGGTGTGGTTGAAGACGTTTTCGTAGCGGCGGGTCAGCTTGGGCGAGGGCACGGCGATGACCTTCTCGTCCTGGCCGGCATTGTCTTCCATCACCAGCACGCCGATCGGGCGCACATTGATGACGCAGCCGGGGATGAGCTGGCGGGTGTTGCAGACCAGAACGTCGATCGGGTCGCCGTCGCCGGAGAGCGTGTGCGGCACGAAACCGTAATTACCCGGATAGTGCATCGGGGTGTAGAGGAAACGGTCGACGACGAGCGTGCCGGCTTCCTTGTCCATCTCATACTTGATCGGCTGCCCGCCAACGGGCACCTCGACGATCACGTTGACATCTTCGGGCGGATTCTTGCCGATCGAAATGGCGTCGATGCGCATTGGGAAAGCTCCAGATTAAAGGTGCCTCCCGATAAACGCCTTGGGCCGCGTGTGCAATGCAATATTGATTCGACCAAAGGCGAGCGACTTTGGTCAGCCAGGGATCATTCCCAGACGAAGGCGACCTTTTTCAGTGCCTTCTGGTCGAAGACCTCGACGCCTTCGGCGATGTCGCGGCCGCCAGCACCAGTGTAGAAGGACAGGGCGTTCTCGTTTTCCTCGAGCGCCCATACCACCATACCCTTGAGGCCGTGGTCGGCGAGGCGCTGGCGGGCAGCGGCGAACAGGCGGCTGCCGAGACCAATGCCCTGGCATTCGGGGCGAAGGTAGAGTTCGTAAATCTCGCCTTGCTGCTTGAGCTCGCGGGCGCGGTTGCGGCCGAGCGTGGCGTAGCCGGCGACCTTGCCGCCGATCTCGATGACCAGGACGGTCGCAGCGCGCCTGATCGCATTGGCCCACCATTCGCCGCCGCGGCGGTTGATCATGGTTGTCAGCGCGCGATGGGGAATGATGCCGGAGTAGGCACCGCGCCAAGCCTCATGGTGTACCTCGGCGATGGCGTGGGCATCGCGCGGCTCGGCTTTTCTGATGTCGATGGTCAGCGTGTTCATAGTTTCTTAACCATAAACCGCGTTTCGACCGTTGCAAAGAGTCCGCCAGCTAGCGGAGAGGCCTTTCACACGATTGGGAACGAGGATCACGCCATGGTGTGTCCAAATGGACTCACCTTGGCGGCAAGCTAGATTTCGACGAGGTGATCGTCGAGTTCGTTGACGTCGTCCGATGACACCGGGAAATGCTCGGAAAGCAGCGCCCCGACAGTGGCGACGGCCGAAACAAAGCCATCGGCGAGGCGGTTTTCGCGGGCCTGCTCCATCAGGTCGCCGACGATGCCGTCCCAGGCATGTTGTGGCACCTTGGCGTTGATGCCCGCATCGGCGACGACCTCGGCATAACGCTCGGCCAGCGAGACGAAGACCAGCACGCCCGTGCGCGACGTCGTCAGGTGAATGTTGCGGGCATAGAACTGCCTAAGCGCATTGGCGTGCGCGGCACGCCAGAGCAGGCGGCGCGGCACCAGCCAGATGCGCAAGCCAGGTGCCCACCACAACAGCGCGCAGGCGGCCGCGACCGCAAGCAGCTGGACGATGACAAAATGCGGCAGCCGCACCGCGACCCACCAATGTTCGAGCGCGAACGCTGCCGCCAGGCTGACGAGCAGGACCCCGACAGTGACGGCAAAGGCTGCCGCGAAGAAATAGCCGTCGCTGCGGTGGGCGACGACGCAGTAGATCTCGCCAGCCGTTTCGGCCTCGGCGGCGCTGATGGCAGTGGCGATGCGTTGGTGGTCGCCGGGTTTGAGCGTGGTTTGGGTCATGTCGTCTTACCAGCTCCCCGAAGAACCGCCGCCGCCGGACGAACCGCCTCCACCCGAGAAGCCACCGCCGCCTGAGGACCAACCGCCACCGCCACCGGACCAGCCACCACCGCCTGAACTCCACCCGCCACCGCCGCCCGAGCCTTGGGCGTAGTTGAAGGTCATGCCGAGCCAGATGTAGCGGCCAGGCCCGAGCTTGCGGCCGTAGATGCGCGGCAAGACCGCCATCGCCATGCCGCCGAAGAACAGGGCTATCCACAGCGCGACGAATACGAAGAAAATGATGTCGTCTTCGCTCATGCCCGTCAGGCCGGTCTGTTCGTTACGCTTGGCACGGGCCTCGAGCTCGGCGCCGTCGCCCTCGACCACCATGACGATGTCGTCGACGGCCTTGGAAATACCGCCGGAAAAATCGCCGGCGCGAAAGGCCGGCACCATGGTGTTTTCGATGATCAGCTTGGTGTGCAGGTCGGTCAGCACGCCTTCCAGGCCATAGCCGACCTCGATGCGCATGCGCCGCTCGTTGGGCGCGACGACCAAAAGCACGCCGTTGTCTTCGCCGGCCTGGCCGAGCTTCCAGGCGCGGTACAGTCGGTTGGCGTAGGGTTCGATCTCCTCGCCGTCGAGACTGGGAACGGTGGCRACGACGATCTGGTCGGAAGACTTTTTTTCGAAATCGGCCAGCTTCTGGACGAGTGCGGCTTCGGTTGCCGGGTCGATGATACCGGCATTGTCGACGACGCGGCCGGTGAGGGTGGGGAGTTCAGCGGCGAGGGCGGGAAGTGAAAACAGCCAAACGAAAGCAGCTACGACGACGAAAAGAACCGCCCAAGCGCGGGAAGCTTTGCGCTGCCCCTCATCCCCCTGCCGGGACCTTCTCCCCGCAGGCGGGGAGAAGGGGCATGCCGCAACGCCGGCGCCCCCCTCGCCCCGTTTACGGGGAGAGGGTAAGGGTGAGGGGCATGGCTCGCCCATCCGCGATAAAAGCACTGCCTTGACGCCTGACCGCGACGGTCACCCGCCCTGCTTGGTGCCGAAATTGACCTTCGGTGCCTCGAGCTTGTCTTCGGCGACGGTGAAGTTCTGGAACGGCTGGTTGCGGAACCACAGCGAGTTCCACAGCATTGCGGGGAAGGTCTTCAGCGAGGTGTTGTAGACGCGAACGGTCTCGATGTAGTCGCGGCGGGCGACCGCGATGCGGTTTTCGGTGCCTTCGAGCTGGGCCTGCAGCGCCATGAAATTCTGGTTGGCCTTGAGGTCGGGATAGTTTTCGACGACGGCGAGCAGGCGCGACAGCGCGCTGGTCAGCCCTGCCTGGTTGTCCTGGAAGGCCTTGAAGGCATTGGGGTCGGTCAGCGTCTCGGGCGTGACGGTGACCTGGGTTGCCTTGGCGCGGGCCTGGACGACACCTTCGAGCGTGTCTTGTTCGTGCGTGGCATAACCCTTCACCGTTTCGACGAGGTTGGGGATGAGATCGGCGCGGCGCTGATACTGGTTCAGCACTTCGCTCCAGGCGGCTTTCGCCTGCTCTTCCTGTGTCGGGATGGTGTTGTAGCCGCAAGCCGAAAGGAACGGCATGACAATCGTCAGGAACACGAGGGCCGGAAGCAGGCGAAAAGCAGGAAGTGCCGGCGAAGCTTGCATGCGCATCGGATTGTCCTCGACAAAGCAACTGATGCCACAGCATTATCACAAACACGGTCGGAAAAAACCGGCGTTCGATGGGCGATGATGCCGGGAGAGCTTTGACGATGACGTCGCCGAGAGACAGCGACAGCGAAAAGGAATCGCGCCGTATCCTCGACCGCATCGCGCGCGAGAGCGAACCCGGCGGCGGCTCTTTCGTTACGCGCAAGACCAGCGAGATGCGCAATCATCTCGCTGCTGCCGACGTCGACAAGGCCGACCCGATCGAGCATATCGGCACGCGCATCGGTCGCATCTTGGGATTTGTGCTGACTGTCGGCTTGATTCTGTGGCTGATCAACTATCTCGTTCGAGGCGGATAACTTCATGACATCTCAAGCCGAGACAGCCGCGCCACGCGCGGTGATCGTCGTGTCGAGCCATGTCGCGCGCGGATCGGTGGGCAACCGCGCGGCGGTTTTCGCGCTGGAGACGCTTGGCCATCCGGTCTGGGCGGTGCCGACGGTGATTTTGCCGTGGCATCCTGGCCATGGCAAAGCGACGCGCATCGTGCCGCCGACGGAACAGTTCGTCGCCTTCATGGCCGATCTCGAACGGGCACCGTGGCTGGGTGAGGTCACGGCGGTGCTGTCGGGCTATCTCGGCGAAGCCGGTCAGGTGGAGGCCGTGGCCTCGCTGGTCGAGACCGTGAAGGCGAATAACCCGAAGGCGCTTTATGTCTGCGACCCTGTCATCGGCGATTCCGGCGGGCTTTATGTCGCCGAGGCGCTGGCTGCCGGCATTCGCGACCGGCTGCTGCCCTTGGCCGATATCGCAACGCCCAATCGCTACGAGCTGGAGTGGCTGGCGGGCGCAAAGGCTGACGATATGCGCGCAACGATGGCGGCAGCGCTTGGGCTTGGGCCGGCAACCATGCTGGTGACCTCCGCGCATGCGATGATGGCTGGCGGCACCGGCAATCTGCTGGTCACCCAGACGCAGGCGCTGCTGGCCGAGCATCGCACCGTCGAGCGTCCGCCGAACGGTCTTGGCGACCTCAGCGCCGCGGTTTTTCTGGCGCGATTGCTTGCCGGCGAGACGGCCGCCAAGGCGCTGCAAACGACCACCGCTTCGGTCTACGAGATACTCGCCCGCACCTCCAAGCGCGGCGGCGACGAGCTGCAGCTCGAAACCGATGCGCAAAGCTTGTCGCACCCGATGGCGATGGTCGAGCTGCGCACGCTCATTCATCCCTCGCGGAGCCGCAAACCCGTCCAGGATTCCGGGGCATGACGATTGCCGGTGTCGACGGCTGCAAGGCCGGCTGGGTCGCTGTGATCCGCAACGACACCGAGACGAAAGCCGAGGTGTTCGGCAGCTTCGAGGCCCTACTCAGGGCATTGCCTGACGATGCCGTGGTGGCTGTCGACATGCCGATCGGACTTCCTGAGTTCACGGCCAGGGGCGGGCGTGGGCCGGAGGCCTTGGTGCGGCCGTTGCTCGGGCCGCGCCAGTCGAGCGTCTTTTCGATCCCGTCGCGGGCAGCAGTGCATGCAGAGGCGGCTCCCTTCACCGATATCGAAGAATGGTATGCCGCGCACCGCCGGGCGAGCGAGGTGGCGAGACAGACCTCCGAGCCGCCGCGCGGCGTGTCGATCCAGGCATTCGGCATCTTCTCCAAGATCCGCGAGATCGACGCGCTGATGGTGGCGCGGCCGGAGTTGCGCGAGCGGGTGATCGAGTCGCATCCCGAGGTGGCGTTCTGGCGACTGAATGGCGGGCAGGCGATGAGCCTGCCCAAGAAGATCAAGGGCCGGGTCAATCCTGACGGCATGGAAGAGCGGAAGACACTACTGGCGCGGTGCGGTCATGACCGTGCTTTTCTCGATCAAATGCCGCCGCGCGGGGCTGCGGCGGACGATTTTCTCGATGCTTGCGCGATGCTGCTGATCGCCGAGCGGCATTATCGCGGCGAGACTACAAGTTTTCCGTCGCCGCCGGGCAGGGATGCCTATGGCATTCCGGTCGCGATCTGGGTTTAATGGCCCGGACGTTCGTTGCGGAGGAAGCGGCGATGAAGGCTGTCAGGGCAATCGTTGCAGGCGCTGTGCTTGCCATGGCCATTTGCGCCGTGCCACTCCAGGCGCTCGCCCAGCAAAGCATCATCGACCGTTGGTATGATGCCTTGCTGAAAGCCGATCGGGCCGCGCTTTCGGAGCTGCTGGCCGATGATGCGACGATCACGCTCGACGATCTCGACGTGACCCAGTCCAAGGCCGAGTTCATCGCCTCGATGGATGAATGGGAAACGGCGGCCAAGGGCGCCACCATCCGCCACAAGATCGAGAGCGAGGTGGGCGATACCACGATGGTGCTGACCTGCTACGACTTTCCCGGCAACGACATGACGATGCGCGAGATGTTCACGACGAGGGATGGACGCATCATTGCCAATACGCAATCGACGGTTGGCGACGGTTGCGAAACGCCATGACGCGATTACTTCAGCCGCGTCATCAGTGAGGGCTCGGGCAAGCTGCGCCAGCCGAGCCAGGACAGGATGGCGATGAGGCCCATTGTTGGGATGACGGTGGCAAGGGCTGTCACCGGGTCGCCCATCCATGCCGCCACCGCGCCGCCGACCATGCCCGCGCCCATCTGGAAGAAGCCCATCATGGCGGAGGCGGCGCCGGCGTTTTCGGGAAAGGGGGCCATTGCTGCCGTCATCATCGCCGGCGAGATCATGGCGATGCCAAAGGCATAGATGCCGACTGGGACCATGACGAGCAGAAAGCTGGGCTCATAGGTCCTGAGCAGGACGGCCATGGCGATGGAGCCGATGGCGACGAAGGTCAGGCCGACCGGTACCATGCGCGCGGCGCCGTAACGCTGCATGAACATGCGCATGACGACCGCTCCGGCCATGAAATTGGCCGTCTGCATCAACATGCCGATGCCGAACTGGGTGGGGCTCAGGCCGACGCGCTCCATCAGGATGAAGGCGAGCACGGTAGCCTGGGTATAGATTGCGCCCGTCGTGCCGGCGATGACCAGGCAGCACAGCACGAAATAGGGACTGCGGAACAACGATCCGTAGGAAGCGGCAAGGGCCTTAGGGCGAATGCGGCTGAGGTCGCGCGTCACCGTCTCGCGCAAGGCGAAGATCGCAACCGCCATGACGACGATGCCGAGCAACACCATGACGATGAAGATGGCATGCCAGCCGAAGAACTCCATGGTCAGGCCGCCCAGCGTTGGTGCGACTGCCGGCCCGAGTGCCAGAAGGATGCCGATCATGTTCATGATGCGGGCCGAGCGTTCATGGGTGAAGACGTCGCGGACAACCGCGCGGGCCACCGACACGCCGACAGCGGCACCCACGCCCTGGAGGAAGCGGGCGGCGATAAGCGTTTCGATGTTGGGCGCGACCAGCGCCAAAACGCTTGCGGCGAGATAGATGGCCATGAAGACGAGCGTGATCGGGCGGCGGCCGAACCCGTCGGAGAGCGGACCGCAGACGAGCTGGGCGAAGGCGAAGCCGCCGAAATAGAGCGACAGCGTCATCTTGACCGCCGCTTCGGTGGTGCCGAAAGCCTGGACGATCTCGGGCATGGCTGGGGTGAACAGCGCCAGCGAGATCGGGCCGATGGCGACCATCAGGCCGCCGATCATGGAGACCCGACGTTCGCTCATGATTGGTGAGGCGGCGGTTTTCAACGGTTCGGCCATGGCAATATCAGATCGCATGTTCATGCCGCCGCATCCTCGCTCGAAAGCGCTTCGGTGCGGACGGCGAGCAAGTTCGTGCGGGCGGTGCGCAGCGAGACCAGCAGGCGCTGCCAGTCGTCGGGGTCGATGCCGTGGGCGGCTTCGCCGCGGATCGATGCGGCAATCGGCTCGATCTGGGCGACCACCGTTTTACCAGCATCGGTCAGCGTGACGAGCTTGGCGCGGCGGTCGGCGGGATCGGGCTTGCGCTCGACAAATCCCTTGGCCTCAAGCCTGTCGACAAGGCCGCTCAGCGTCATCGCCTCGATGCCGAGGCGTTCGGCAAGTGCTGTCTGGCGGATCGGGCCGGCGCGCAACGCGTTGAACAGAACACGGCCCTCGCCGGTGGTCAGGCCCAGGCCGGCTTCGGTGGTACGGCGATCCATCTCGGCGCGGATGATGCGCGAGAGATCGTTGACGATGAAGCCGAACGTGTCGGTGTCGAGGCTGGCGGGCATATTGCTAAGCATTCCTTATTATATGGTTCACTTAGTTTACCGTGGGCGATGAGTCAATCCGGTTGCGCGGCCTCCAGTCCGGCCCTACATCGGGGCTGTCCGCAGTTATCAAGGAAGCTCTTCATGTCTGCTCAGATCGATCTCGCGCGTCATCCACTGACCCATTGGGCCGGGCCGCTTGGCCTGCCGGATTTCACCAGGATTGAAGACGGCGATTTCGGCCCGGTGTTCGATGCAGCCCTTGGAGCGCACGCCGCCGAGGTCGAGGCCATCGCAAACAATGCCGAGCCGGCGACGATCGCCAATACGCTCGAAGCGCTGGAGCTTGCGGGTGAGCCGCTCGACCATGTCTCGTCGATCTTCTGGTGCCGCGCTGGTGCCCACACCAATGACGCGATCCAGGCGATGGAGCGCGAAATCTCGCCGAAGATGGCCAGGCATTTCTCGGCGATTTCGATGAACGAGAAGCTGTTTGCCCGTATCGACGATCTCTACGCCCGCCGGGCCGAGCTCGGCCTCGATGCCGAGGCGCTGCGCGTACTCGAAAAGACCTGGAAGGGGTTTGTCCGCTCGGGCGCCAGGCTCGACCCCGAGGGCAAGAAGCGGCTTGCGGATATCAACGAGCAGCTCGCCTCGCTCGGCGCCAAGTTCGGCCAGAACGTGTTGGCTGATGAGAAGGAATGGGTGCTGTTTCTCGACGAGGGCGATCTTGCCGGCCTGCCGGAATTCGTGCGCGGGGCGATGGCCCAGGCAGCGGAGACACGCGGCCAAAAGGGCAAATATGCCGTCACCTTGTCGCGCTCTATCTATGAACCCTTCACGACATTCTCCGAGCGGCGCGATCTGCGTGAAAAGGCGTTCAAGGCCTTTGCCGGGCGTGGTGAGACCGGTGGCGAAACCGACAATGCCGGTGTGGTGCGCGATACGCTCAGCCTGCGCGCCGAAARGGCCCGGCTGCTCGGCTATGGCAGCTATGCGGCCCTCAAGCTCGACGACACCATGGCCAAGACGCCGAAGGCGGTGATGGAGCTGCTGGAACCGGTGTGGAACAAGGCGCGCGAAAAGGCAGCTGCCGACGAGACCGAATTGCAG
>NZ_JBFUKO010000093.1:0-13126 GCF_056400805.1 Aminobacter sp. P4_H6_2 | reverse complement strand
GTCCTATAGAGAATTTTGCCGTCTTCATGCGGATCACCCGATGCCGCGCATGATCCGCCGAATCACACGCGCTTTCAATCGCTTAGGTCGCAATCTGGATCGAAGTAGCCCTCCAGTCCCGCTGATTGTGCCTTCCTATTCCCCTATTTGGCGCAGCAAGGCAGCTATTTCAATGGCATAGCGCCTTGACGTGCTGTCAGGCCGCACGATACCGGCAGTTGAAATGTTCGTGCGGCGCGAAGCAGGAAGGTGCCTATGTCTGAGGTGATCGGTCTGGTCCTGCCGTTTTTCGGGCTGATCTTCATCGGCTTCGTGCTTGCCCGGATCACCAGACAGCCGCTCGAAGCGCTTGGCTGGATGACGACCTTCATCGTCTATGTCGCGTTGCCGGCGTTGTTTTTCCAGTTGCTGGCCAAGACACCTTTCGAGCGCCTGACCGAATGGCGATACATCTTCGGGGCGGTGTTTTCGACCTTCGTCATCTTCTCGCTGATGTTCGTAGTGTCCTACATCAAGGGGCGCGGCGAGATCGCCGAATCGACGATCAAGGGCCTGGCGTCGGCCTACGGCAATATCGGTTATATGGGCCCGGGCCTTGCGCTGCTTGCCTTCGGCGAAGAGGCCGCGGTTCCGGTGGCGCTGATCTTCTGCTTCGAAAACATCATGCATTTCACCATCGCCCCCATGATGATGGCCTTGGCCGGCGACGAGCCGCGCTCGCCGATAAGTGTCGCAGCCGATGTCATCAAGAAGATCGCATTCCACCCATTCATCATCGCAACCGCGGCCGGCGTGCTGGCGGCTTATGTCGAGTTCCGCCCGCCACTGCCGGTCGAGCGTTTTCTCGAATATCTGTCGCAAGCAGCGGCCCCTTGCGCTCTGTTTGCCATGGGCGTGACCCTGGCGCTCAGGCCGCTCAAGCGCGTGCCGCACGAAATGGTGCCGATCGCGCTGCTCAAGCTGATCGTCCACCCGCTATTGTGCTACGTCGTATTGAGCTGGATCGGCAATTTCTCGCCGGTATGGCTGTTTTCAGCGATGCTGCTAGCGGCATTGCCCACCGCGACCAACGTGTTCGTCATCGCCCAGCAATATGGCGTCTGGGTCGAGCGCGCCTCGGCAAGCGTGCTGGTCACCACCTGCCTGTCGGTTCTGACAGTGACCGGGCTGCTCTACATGATCCAGCATGGCATATTGCCGCCTGACCTGTTTCCCTAGTCCGTCGAGGCGTCGCGCGAGCGGCGTGGCGAACGCAGGCTTGAGGCGATCGATGAAAAGCCGCTGCCCGGCCTCAGGCCTTCGCGCATGAAGAAGGCGCGCACGGGCGAAAAGCCGCCAAGGAAGTTGAGCCCCGCGCTGCGAGCCAATTGTGCCGGCAGCATGTCTGACAATAGCGACCTGTTGAGCAGGTTGACCGCACTGGTACGGGCAAGAATGTCGGGGCGCCGCGCGGAATCGTAGGCGGCAAGGGCCGCTGGCGCACCTGGGTCGTCAATGTGTTTCGTTGCGATTTCAACGAGTTGATCGACATCCCTGATGCCAAGATTGAGGCCTTGCGCGCCGATCGGCGGGAAGACGTGTGCGGCTTCGCCGACAAGGGCAACGCGGTTTTGGGCAAACCGCTGGGGCAATAATGTCGACAGCGGATAGATCTGCCTGCCGCCATCGACGGTGACGCGGCCAAGCATCGATTGCATCTGGCGTTCGATCCGCAACGACAATGCAGCATCGTCGAGGTCGGCGAATTCCTTGGCTGTCTCGGGCCGAAGGACCCAAACGAGGCTGGAGCGGCGACCGGGCAGCGGGACCAGTGTGAACGGGCCTGTTTCGGTGTGAAATTCAGTTGAAGCAAAGGCGTGGTCGCGGCTGTGGGCGAAGTTCAGCACCAATGCCGCCTGCGGAAGCGTTCGCGCGCTTGCCGAAATGCCGGCAGCCTGGCGCGCTGGCGAATTTCTGCCGTCGGCAGCGACGGCCAAGTGTGCTTCTACCGTTGTTCCGTCGGAAAGGGTGGCAATGACCTTGCCTGGCTCGATGGTCCAGTTGTCGACCATCGCACGGCGCCACTCGATTCCTGCATGTGCCGCGACCGTCCTTTCAAGCACCGCGTTGAGAACCCGGTTCTGGAAGTTGAAGCCGAAATGGTCTTCGCCGATCTCGCCGGCGCGGAATGTGACCATCGGACTGCGGATCAGCCGCGACGTGCCGTCGATGATGCGCATCACCTTGAGCGGCGCGGCATCGGGGGTAAGGGCACCGAGCACGCCAAGGCGATCGAGGAATTTCAAGGCCGGCACCATCAGGGCGGTGGTGCGGCCGTCATCGGACCGTGCCGGCGGTCCAGCGAGGATGACGCCAAAGCCGGCATCAGCGAAGGCGAGGGCGGAAATCAGGCCAACTGGCCCCGTGCCGGCGACCAGAATGCGGTTTTGTGTGTCGACGCTCATGTGCCGCCGTCCATGCTATCGAAGTGCCCCTGCACCTCAGTCGTCCTGATATAATGCGGGCCTAAGCCATTGATCAACGCGGCGATTCATCCCATTCGTCGGCTTGGACGAGTGCGGCGGTCATTTTGCTGTTCCTGATGACGGTAGCCGTTTGCAAAGGCGCTTGCGGAACTGTAGTTGACGCTGCGTTCCATCCTTTGGTCCGGCTTTCAGCTTGTCTGAAAAGCGGCCCTGCTATTAAGTGCCTGAAGAAGCGGAGATTGCCAATTGCATGCCGGGTCGAGCGTCGGAGGAGAAGCAAGTTCCCGCTGCTCTGGGCTCCTTTTACTTGCATGCGGCACGGTCTTCCGCTCGATTGAGATCTGCAATCTGGATTGGCGGGAACCGTGAAGCCTAAAAAAGTCACATGGCCGCAGGCTCGCGCCTTTTCGGTGCATCTGCTCACCGCCTCGGGCTCCTTCCTGGCGTTCCTGTCGCTGGTTGCGGCGAGCGAAGAACGCTGGACGGCGATGTTCTGGTGGCTGGGGCTGGCSCTGTTCGTCGACGGCATCGACGGGCCGATCGCSMGMAAGCTCGAGGTCAAGGARATCCTGCCGACMTGGTCGGGCGARWTGCTCGACAACATCATCGACTACGTSACCTATGTSCTGATCCCGGCYTTYGCSCTTTAYCARMGCGGSTTCATGGGCGAGGGRYTGTCRTTYSTKTCGGSGGCGATCATCGTCGTSTCSAGCGCSATCTATTATGCCGACACCGGCATGAAGACGAAGGAAAACTTCTTCAAGGGCTTCCCCGTCGTCTGGAACATGGTGGTGTTCACGCTGTTCGTCATCGAGCCCGGGCAATGGGTGTCATTCGCAGTGGTCGTCGCCGCCGGCATCCTGACGTTCGTGCCGATGAACTTCCTGCATCCGGTCCGCGTCGTACGGCTCAGAAACATCAACCTGCCGATGACACTGATCTGGTGCGCGTTCGGCACCGCGGCCCTGCTGCAGCAGATGCATGCGAGCGAATGGATCAAGATCGGCATCGCCATCAGCGGCATCTATTTGTTCTTCATCGGCGGCGTGATGCAGTTCTTTCCAAAGCTCGGCGGAAAGCCTGCCCTTGAGACAGAGAAAGACTGACGACGTGCCCAAAGCCATACGAGTCCACGCCCATGGCGGCCCCGAAGTCCTGGTCTATGAAGATGCGGATGCCGGGCGACTAGGCCCGGAGCAGGCGCTGATCCGCCATACCGCGATCGGTCTGAACTTCATCGACGTCTATTTTCGCTCCGGCCTCTACCCCGCGCCCAACGGCATGCCGGTGACACCTGGTGGCGAGGCGGCGGGCGTGGTGCTCGAACTGGGCGAGGGCGTCGATTGGCTGAAGGTCGGCGACCGCATCGCTTATGCCGTGCCCACCGGTGCCTATTGCGAAGAACGGGTGATCGCCGCCGACAGGCTGGTCAAGGTGCCTGACGGCATCAGCGACGAGCAGGCCGCGGCGATGATGCTGAAGGGCATGACCGCCGAATATCTGCTACTCCGCACCTTCAAGGTGAAGGCTGGCGATACGGTCCTGTACCATGCGGCCGCCGGTGGCGTCGGGCTGATCCTCGGGCAATGGGCCAAGCATCTCGGCGCAACCGTCATCGGCACCGCAGGCTCCGATGAAAAGGTGGCGCTGGCCAAGGCGCATGGCTTCGACCACGTCATCAACTACTCCGACCAGGATTTCGTCGCTGAAGTGGCCAGGATCACCGGCGGCAAGAAGTGCGATGTCGTCTACGATTCCGTCGGCAACGACACATTCCCGGGCTCGCTCGACTGCCTGAGGCCAATGGGCACTTTTGTAAGCTTCGGACAGTCGTCGGGGCCGATCCCACCATTCAGCATTTCGCTTTTGGCGCAAAAGGGCTCGCTCTATGCGACGCGGCCGACCATCTTTGCCTACAATGCCAAGCGCGGAGATCTGGTCCGTTCGGCAGATGCGCTATTTGATGTGGTGCTCAAAGGTGCCGTCGAAATCAGGATCAACCAGCGTTATGCGCTACGCGACGCCGGCCAGGCACATGCCGATCTCGAAGGTAGAAGGACCACGGGGACAACGGTACTTATTCCTTGAGTTTTTGCTTAATTTCTTGAAGCTCTTTCAACTTGTGACATGCTTTGCGCCGGGAGCAGGACGCGCCTACCATGCCCTCGGGAACATAAAAAGAACTGACAATGGGAGGCGTTGTGGACACAACCCCTTTAGCCAATGGTCCGAACCTGCTTGAGGTTCGCGGCCTGACGAAGATATTCGGCACGCTGAAGGCGTGCGATCAAGTCGACCTGACCATCGCCAAGGGCGAAATCCACGCTTTGCTCGGCGAAAACGGTGCGGGCAAGTCGACGCTAGTGAAGATGCTGTTCGGTTCGCTCGAGCCCAATGCCGGCGAGATCGGCTGGAACGGCCAGCCGATGAGGATCACCAGCCCTGGCGTCGCCAAGAAGCTCGGCATCGGCATGGTTTTCCAGCATTTTTCGCTGTTCGAGGCACTGACCGCCGCCGAAAACATCGCACTTTCCCTGGCCGACGACACGCCCATTAGCACCATTGCCGCCAAGGCACGCGCGCTTTCCTACAGTTACGGCCTGCCGCTCGACCCGGATTCGCTCGTCGGCGACCTGTCGGTCGGCGAACGCCAGCGCATCGAGATCATCCGCTGCCTGCTGCAGACACCCGAACTCATCATCCTCGACGAGCCGACCTCGGTGCTGACGCCGCAGGAGGCCGACAAGCTGTTCGAGACCCTGGAAAGGCTGCGCGCCGAAGGCAAGTCGATCCTCTACATCTCGCACCGCCTCGATGAGGTCCGCCGCCTGTGCGACAGCGCCACGATCATGCGCCACGGCAAGGTTGTCGGCCATTGCGATCCAAGGCAGGAAACGCCGGCCTCGCTGGCACGCCTGATGGTCGGCACCGACGTCAAGAACGCCGAACGCACCACCGCGTCCGTGCGCGGGGAAGAATTGCTCAGCATCTGCGGCATGAGCCGCAAGCCTGCCGGTCCGTTCTCGATGCCGCTCAAGAATATCTGGCTGGATGTCGCTGGCGGCGAGGTGATTGGCATTGCCGGTGTTGCCGGCAACGGCCAGGGCGAACTTTTCGAAGCGATCTCCGGCGAGGCACTGCAGGAAAGCTCCGAGGCGATCCGCATTCGCGGCCAGTCGGCAGGGCGCATGGGGATTTCTGCCCGCCGCCTGCTGGGTGCGGCTTTCGTGCCCGAGGAACGCCTCGGCCATGGTGCGGCTCCTCGCATGCGGTTGTCGGAGAATCTTTTGCTGTCGCGCCACGCCACCGACGGTAAGGCTTTTGTCGGGACCGGCGGGCTGGTCAAGTCAGGCGCGATCCAGAAGGCGGCTCAACGCATCATCCAAGCGATGGACGTACGCAAGAGCGCGCCCGACCCTGAGGCCGCGGCACTGTCGGGCGGTAATCTGSAGAAATTCATCATCGGCCGCGAACTCGACCGCAATCCGGCTGTCATGGTGGTCAACCAGCCGACCTGGGGCGTCGATGCGGGCGCTGCCGCGCGCATCCGCCAGGCGCTGATCGAACTGGCACGCAACGGTTCGGCGGTGCTGGTGATCAGCCAGGATCTCGACGAGCTGTTTGAAATCTCCGACTCGATCGCCGTCATGCACAATGGCGAGCTGTCGAAACCGATTCCGATCGCGGAAGCCACGCTCGAGCGCATCGGGCTTTTGATGGGCGGCGCCGAACCGGGTCATCCCGAACACACGCAGGAAGTCGCGTGATGCGGATCGAACTCGTCAGACGTCCGGAACGCTCGGCGCTTTTCGCCGCCCTTTCACCCTTCATTGCGCTTGCATTGACGCTCATTGCAGGCGCGATCATGTTCTCGCTGCTCGGCAAGAACCCGGTCGAGGCGCTGTATTACTACTTCATCGACCCGCTGCGCGAGGTCTGGTCGCTGCATGAACTGGCGGTAAAGGCAGCTCCGCTGATCCTGATCGCGGTCGGGCTGTCGATCTGCTATCTCTCCAACAACTGGAATATCGGTGCCGAAGGCCAGTTCATCATCGGCGCGATCACTGGCTCGATCCTGCCGGTGATGTTCCCCGAGTTCCAATCCTGGATCGTTCTGCCGCTGATGTTGTTGATGGGCATCGCCGGTGGTGCCGCTTACGGCGCCATTCCGGCCTATCTCAAGGTGCGTTTCAACACCAACGAGATCCTGACAAGCCTGATGCTGGTCTATGTCGCGCAGCTGTTCCTCGACTGGATGGTGCGCGGCCCCTGGCGCAACCCGGCCGGCATGAATTTTCCGGAGACACGCACCTTCAGCGTTGCTGCAACGCTGCCTGAAATCTGGTCGGCGTCGGGCCGTGCCAACTGGGGCTTTGTGTTTGCCATCGTTGCGGCGATTGCGATGTGGTTCATGCTCTCGCGCACATTGAAAGGCTTTGAAGTGCTCGTGCTGGGCCAGAGCCCGCGCGCTGGCCGTTTCGCTGGCTTTTCGCAGTCGCGCATGGTGTTTTTCGCCTTCCTCGTTTCCGGTGGCCTGGCTGGGTTGGCCGGCATCTCGGAAGTTGCAGGCGCCATCGGCCAGCTCAGGCCGACGATCTCGCCCGGCTACGGCTTTGCCGCGATCATCGTTGCCTTCCTGGGCCGGCTGAACCCGCTCGGCATCGTCGCGGCCGGCCTGGTGTTGGCCTTGTCCTACCTCGGCGGCGAGGCGGCACAGATCTCGATCGGCGTGTCCGACAAGGTCGTGCGTGCCTTCCAAGGCATGCTGCTGTTTTTCGTGCTCGCCTGCGACACGCTCATTCTTTACCGCATCCGCTTTGTCGGCTCCTCCGCTGCAAAGACCGTGGAGGCCAAGCAAAATGTTTGAAGACATTCTGATAACGGTTGCGACGGCGGCGACCCCGCTTTTGATCGCAGCAGTCGGCGAAGTGGTGGTCGAGCGCTCGGGCGTGCTCAATCTCGGCGTCGAAGGCATGATGGTGATGGGAGCGGTGACCGGTTTTGGCGTAGCACTTGCCACCGGCTCGCCCTGGCTCGGCGTGTTGGCCGCGATCATCGTCGGCGCGCTGTTTTCACTTCTGTTCGGCTTTTTGACGCTGACGCTGGTGACCAACCAGGTTGCGACCGGCCTTGCGCTGACGCTGCTTGGCCTCGGCCTTGCCGGCATGCTGGGCGAAAGCTTCGTCGGCCTGCCGGGCGTCAAGATGAGCTACATCTACATTCCCGGCCTTACCGATCTGCCGGTGGTCGGCAAGCTGCTCTTCGGCCAGGACCCGCTGTTTTACGTCTCGATATTTCTAACGGCAGGTGTGGCCTACTTCCTGTTCAAGACGCGTGCGGGCCTGACCTTGCGCTCGATCGGCGACAATCACACCTCGGCGCATGCGCTCGGCATCAGGGTCATCGGCATCCGCTATCTCGCGGTGATGTTCGGCGGCGGCTGTGCCGGTCTTGCGGGCGCTTATCTATCGCTGGTCTACACCCCGCAATGGAACGAAAACATGACCGCCGGGCGCGGCTGGATCGCGCTGGCGCTCGTTGTCTTCGCCTCGTGGCGGCCATGGCGAGTACTGGCGGGTGCTTATCTTTTCGGAGCGGTTTCGATCGGCCAGTTGCATGCCCAGGCCCTGGGCATCGGCGTGCCGTCGCAGCTGCTTTCTTCGCTACCCTATCTGGCGACCATCGTTGTCCTTGTTCTAATCTCGCGCAACAGGCGACTGACGATGGTGAACACTCCGGCTTCATTGGGGCGGCCGTTTGTGCCAGATCGCTAAGGGCATGGTCTCAACTCGAAGCCGCACTGYGGTTTTTCGAGGAACGGCCATGTCACTGGGACTATAAAAAGGATGGGATCGTGCCCCGGGCAACCACTATGAGGAACAAAAGCATGAAAAAGACAATTCTGTCGTTGGCAGCGGCTGCCGCCGTGATGTCATTCGGCACCATTGCAGCAGAGGCCAAGGTCAAAGCCTGCTGGATCTATGTCGGGCCGATCGGCGACTTCGGTTACTCCTACCAGCACCACCAGGGCCTGCTGCAGGCGAAGGAAAAGTTCGGCGACCAGCTCGAGACCGCTTATCTCGAAAGCGTGCCGGAAGGTGCCGACGCCGAGCGCGCCATCGAGCGTTTCGCTCGCTCGGGCTGCAACATCATCTTTGCGACGTCGTTCGGGTTCATGGACCCGCTCAACAAGGTTTCCGGCAAGTTCCCGGACGTGAAGTTCGAGCACGCCACTGGCTACAAGCGCGAACATCCGAACGTTGCGACCTACAATTCGAAGTTCCATGAGGGCCGCTACGTGCAGGGCGTGATCGCCGCCAAGGAATCGAAGGCTGGCGTTGCCGGCTACATCGCTTCCTTCCCGATCCCTGAAGTGGTGATGGGCATCAACGCCTTCATGCTGGGCGCGCAGTCGGTCAACCCCGACTTCAAGCTCAAAGTCGTGTGGGCCAACACCTGGTTCGACGCCGGCAAGGAAGYAGATGCGGCCAAGGCGCTGATCGACCAGGGCGTCGACATCATCACCCAGCACACCGACTCGACCGCGCCGATGCAGGTTGCGACCGAGCGCGGCATCAAGGCGTTCGGCCAGGCTTCCGACATGATCAAGTTCGGCCCGACCACGCAGCTGACCTCGATCGTCGACGACTGGGGTCCGTACTACATCGAGCGCATCCAGGAAGTCATCGACGGCACCTGGAAGCAGAGCGACGTATGGGGCGGCATGAAGGAAGGCCACGTCGTGATGGCACCCTACGCCAACATGTCGGACGAGACGAAGAAGCTGGCCCAGGAAACCGAAGCCAAGATCAAGTCCGGTGCGTTCAACCCCTTCACCGGCCCGGTCACCAAGCAGGACGGCACCGAGTGGCTGAAGGCCGGCGAAGTGGCCCAGGATAGCGTCCTGCTCGGCCTGAACTTCTACGTCAAGGGCGTGGACGACAAGCTGCCGCAGTAAGCCGGCTGGCATTGCTCGAACGCGATAGCGTTCCGCAAACAAAGAACCCCCGGTTTTCGCCGGGGGTTTTTTGTTGGATCTGAGATAGTCGACTGGTGGATTCAGACAGCCGAACCGTAGAGATCATAGGCGTCGGCGCTGTCGATCTTGACGGTGACGATGTCGCCGACACGCAGCGGACGGCGCGACTGGATGTGCACCGAACCATCGATCTCGGGCGCGTCGTATTTGGTGCGGCCCTTGGCCGAGGTGCCGTTTGCCTCATCGATGATGACCGGCAGGCGCTTGCCGACCTTCTTGGCCTGCTGGGCGGCCGAAACCTTCTGCTGGCGCTRCATGAAACGGTGCCAGCGGGCCTCCTTGACCTCTTCAGGCACCTGATCGAGACCGAGATCGTTGGAACGCGCGCCTTGCACCGGCTCGTATTTGAAGCAGCCAGCGCGATCGATCTTCGCTTCGTCGATCCAGTTGAGCAGCATCTCGAAATCTTCATCGGTCTCACCGGGGAAGCCAACGATGAAGGTCGAGCGGATGGCGAGGTCGGGGCAAACGTCGCGCCAGCCGCGAATGCGCTCCAGCGCCTTTTCGCCATGGGCAGGGCGGCGCATGTTCTTGAGCACCTGCGGCGAAGCATGCTGGAAGGGAATGTCGAGATAAGGAAGGATCTTGCCTTCGGCCATCAGCGGAATGACGTCGGCGACATGCGGGTAGGGGTAGACATAATGCATGCGCACCCAGATGCCGAACTCGCCGAGTTCCTGCGACAGATCGAGGAACTTTGCCTTGACCTCGCGATCCTTCCACGGCGACGCGGCATATTTGATGTCGATGCCGTAGGCGCTGGTATCCTGCGAGATGACGAGCAGTTCCTTGACCCCGGCATTGGCGAGCTTTTCCGCCTCGCGCAGCACATCTCCAGCGGGACGCGACACCAGGTCGCCGCGCAGGTCGGGAATGATGCAGAAGGTGCAACGGTTGTTGCAACCCTCTGAAATCTTGAGATAGGCGTAATGGCGTGGTGTCAGCTTGACACCTTGCGGCGGCAGCAGGTCGGTGAACGGATCGTGGGCCGGCGGCGCTGCCTCATGCACCGCGGCCATCACGCTTTCATAGGCCTGCGGACCGGTGATCGCGAAAACGTTGGGGTGCTTTTCGCGGATCAGCTCGGGCGTCGCGCCCATGCAGCCGGTGACGATCACCTTGCCGTTTTCCTTCATCGCCGTGCCGATCGCATCCAGCGACTCGGTGCGCGCGGAATCGAGGAAGCCGCAAGTGTTGACCACGACAAGGTCAGCACCATCATGCTTACGGGCGATCTCGTAGCCTTCGGCGCGGAGCTGAGTGAGGATGCGTTCGGAATCGACAAGCGCTTTCGGGCAACCGAGGCTGACAAAACTGACGCGGGGTGCTGCGGACATAGACGGGTTTCCAAGGGATAAAGGCCGCAACCCCTGAAGGCCGGCCCGGAAGTCTCGAATTTTTACGATCTGTCGGCTCAAAAAAGAGCTCAATTCGGGCGGCGCAATAGCACAAATCCGCTGTCAAGCAAACCGGGACGCTGACGCCGTCTGAAAATGACAAGGGCCGGGTCGAACCCAGCCCTTGTCTCGAATGTAGTCTTAGTGGCCGCCGCTAGTTCCGCCGAACCATGGGCTCAGGAAGCCAAAATGGTTGGGGAACTGATCGACGGCACCGTCGAACAGCATCTTGATGGCGACGTAGAGGATGATCACCAGGCCGATATAGGCGATCCAGCGATATTTGTGCAGCAAACGCGCAACGAACGAAGCGGCAAAGCCCATCAGTGCGATCGACAGCGCCAGGCCGATGATCAGGACGGTCGGGTGATCCATGGCCGCGCCGGCGACAGCGAGCACGTTGTCGAGCGACATAGAAACGTCGGCGATGACGATCTGCCAGGCGGCCTGGGCAAAGGTCTTGCGCGGGCCTCTGCCTGCGATTTTGCCGTCCTTGTCGTAGTCGGCGTCGGAAAGCGCTTCGGTCGCCTCATGTTCCTGTTCGTGGCTGACGCTGAGCTCGCGCCACATCTTCCAGCACACCCACAACAGCAGCAGGCCGCCGGCGATGAGAAGCATCGGTCCAATGGCCAGGAGCCATTGGGTGATCAGCGCGAAACCGATACGAAGCACAGTTGCGGCCGCGATGCCGACGAGGATGGCCTTCTTACGCTGATCGGCGGGGAGGCCCGCAGCGGCAAGGCCGATGACGATGGCGTTGTCGCCCGCCAAGACGAGATCGATAGCTATGACCTGCAGAAGGGCTGTGAAGCCTGCGGCAGTAAATATCTCCATCAGACGGGACCCTCTCCGTTCATTTAGGCGAATAGATGTGGGCTATAACGGTCGCTGCTTGCTCGTCAACCGACTAGCCTGGCGTTTATCTCAAATACGCAAAAACCATGGCTTTGCTGACACCAGACTGACATTTTCCGGCGCCAAGACGGCACAATGGACGTAAGGGAGGAAGCCCGCGAGGACCAGCAGGCCAGGAAAACTCAGTCGCAAACGTATTTGACGCGACCTGAGAGGCTGCCTGCCGCACGGCAGGCAATAGGCTTGGTGCTGGCAGCGCCAGCGGTGGTGCTCGGCGCACGCGTCACCGGGCGAGGGCCGGGCTGCTGGGTGGCGAAGCGGATCTCCGGCCCAGTTGGAAAAGCAGCCGCTTGTTCGCGTTCGGCAGCGGCGCGCTTTGCCTCATCGTCCTGCCAGAACCGCCTCGTGTCGACCTGCTTTGGAATAACCACCGTGCCGTCGGACGAACGGCTGCAGCCGCCGAGAACGATGGTCGATAGGCAGATCGGAAGTGCAAGGGCGAGGCGCTGTATGATCATTGTGCCCCTTCTATAGCGTGTGAGTTTCGCCCAAGAAAGATCGCATTTCCAGTGAGTTGCAGAAGTTTTGCAGCGATGCGACATCGCAGCGGTCATCACCGAGGGTCAGGATCACACGGTCGTCAGTTGCCGAATGTTTGGCGCCGACCTAGTTTTGCAACAAGACGTAGTTGGTTTTGCAGCGCGAACCCCATCTCGACCAGCGATCGCGCGACGTTGCCGTTGCGCGACGGGGGGCTTGGTGTAGGGTAGGCTTCGCAGGAGAACTCGTAACCTTCGGATGAGTTGTCGATGCTGAAGCGTATGCTTGTTATGCTGGCGCTCACCGCCATTGTTCTAGGTGGTGTCTTCGGCTTTGCCGCATTCAAATCCTCGATGATCACCAAGGTGATGGCTTCGCTGGCCAACCCGCCGCAAACCGTTTCGACGATGGTCGCCACCTCGCAGGACTGGCAATCGCAACTCGAGGCGGTGGGTAGCGTGCGTGCGGTCAATGGCGCCAATCTCAGCGCCGAGGTTGCCGGCATCGTTTCCGTGTTGCACTTCGAATCCGGCGCCGACGTCAACAAGGGCGACGCCCTGCTGCAGCTGGAGTCGGCCGACGACATCGCCCATCTCAATGCATTAAAGGCGACCATGACGATCGCCCAACTCACCTTTGACCGCGACTCCAAGCTGGTTAAAACCGATGCCGTGAGCCAGCAGGTGGTCGATACCGACAAGGCCAACCTGCTCAACGCCGAGTCGCTCGTCGCCCAGCAGCAGGCCCTTGTCGATTACAAGACCGTCGAGGCGCCGTTCGCTGGACGTCTCGGCATCCGCCAGGTGGACCTCGGCCAGTATCTTCCCGCC
>NZ_JBFUKO010000092.1:0-13299 GCF_056400805.1 Aminobacter sp. P4_H6_2 | reverse complement strand
GCTATGCGCGTGGCAAGCAAGGCGTGATCGACGCGGTGCGCGAAGGTTTTGTCTTTCCCGACGACAACGCCCATGGCCGGGGCGAAAACCCGCAATGGGTCTACACCGTGGTGTTTGCTGCGGGCGAATTGTGGGGCGAGGGCGCGGACCCGTTGCTCGAAGTCAGCATCGATGCCTGGGAGAGCTATCTTGAACCGGCATGAAGCGCCCCTTCCGGCTATCATCGACGAGCAGGTGTTTTCCGAGCCGTGGCAGGCCGAGGCGTTTGCCATGGTGGTGGCGCTGCATGAGCGCGGCCTGTTCACCTGGGCGGAATGGGCCGAGCGGCTTTCGGCCGAGGTGAAAAAGCCCGATGCTGCGAGCGACGGGAGCGACTATTACGAACGCTGGCTTGCCGCATTGGAGCGGCTGTTGGCTGAAAAGGGCTTTGCAGGCCGCGACGAGGTCGACACGGTTGCCGCTGCCTGGGAGCGCGCCGCGCACGCGACGCCACATGGCAAGCCGATTGTGTTGGAGAACGATCCGGAGTGGAATTAGGCGCCCGTAATAGGCTTTCCGCGCCGGTGCCGTAGACCCCTGAAGGTTTTAATGACGACAAGACCGCGTGTGTTCGGTGACGATTATAGCGTCTATGTCCGCGCCGTCCGGCTGGCGCTTGCGGAAAAAGGCATAGCCTACGACCTCGTGCCGGTCGATGTCTTCGCCAGTGAAGGTGTACCGCCTGCCTATCTGGAAAGGCAGCCATTCGGCCGTATACCCGCCTTCGAATATGATGGCTTCAGCCTTTACGAGACCAGCGCGATAACAAGATATATCGACGAGGCGTTTGATGGTCCCAGACTCCAGCCTTCTGATCCTCGCGAACGGGCGCGTGCCAACCAGATCATCAGCATTGCTGATAGCTATGCCTATCCCGCTCTGGTTTGGGGCATCTATGTGGAACGTGTGTCTAAGCCCTCAAAGGGCGGCAGCGCCGACGAAGCGGCCATTTCTGCAGCCCTTCCAAAAGCCGAAACATGCCTCAAGGCGATCTCCGATCTCATGGGAAGCGGTACCTGGCTTGTTGGCGATAATCTGTCGCTGGCCGACCTCCATGCCGCGCCGATGTTTAACTATTTTCTTTTGACACCAGAGGGGCGTGACATGATGCAGCGTCACGCCAATCTTGCGTCGTGGTGGGCGCGTATGGCGACCAGGCCAAGCATGCTGGCGACGAAGCCGAGTTAGCGCCCAGAGCAGGTTTCCCTTACGACCTTCCCAAGATTGCCTAGAGTTGCCGCCACATCCTGTGCAGGACGTGGGTTTTCTGGCCGAGTTTGAAATCGGCAAAGCTTTTGATCAAACGAAAGCCTTCGCGTTCCCAAAAGGCGCGAGCGCGTGGGTTTTCGTCCAACACCGCAATCAGAAGCCGACTGGCGTTCCCTGTCCGCGCGAGGCCTTTCAGGTGTTCCAGGAAAACGCGGCCCAAGCCCATTCCTCGGCAGTTCTTGTCAGTCAGCAGCAGTCCGATATAGGCGTCGTCAACCTCGGGATAGCCGAAAGCCAGATCGGCAATCGCAATGAGCCGATCATCGGGCAGGAACAGGCCCAGCTTCTGCGATATAGAGGCATCGGCGCCGGGCGGGCAATCCGCGAAGAACTCCGCAACGGTCGAGTCGTCCGGCACCGTCCCTGTTTCCAGTGCCACAAAGTCAGCCGCTCGATTGTACAGGTCGCGGACAGCCACGGTGTCGTCCCCCTGAACCAGCTGGCGGATCTGCGGAATCTCAACATCAGACGGCACACGACATTCCTTTGTCAGTCTTTATTGGCACGCAGACGATACGGCGGAGCCTGCACACTCAATCACGAAGTTGGGCAAGGTGGCAGTTGGAAAGCTTCTGTTAACCCAAATCCCTTGCCCTTCTAGGGCGAATCCTGTCAGTCAAACCCATGGAATTCTCACCTCAGCAGGACGATGCGCTGCAGGCCGTGGCGCGCTGGCTCAAATCCGGAAAGCCGCAGCTTTTCCGCCTGTTCGGCTATGCCGGCACCGGCAAGACGACCTTGGCGCGCTATTTCGCCGAGCATGTCGACGGGCAGGTGCAGTTCGCCGCCTTCACCGGCAAGGCAGCCCAGGTGCTTCGTTCGAAGGGCGCGACCAACGCGCGCACCATCCATTCGCTGATCTATCGGCCGAAGGGCGAAGAGGCGATAGCCGACGAGACGACCGGCAAGACATCGATGTCGCCGACGTTTTCGCTCAACCGCCAGAGCCCGATCTCCAAGGCCAAGCTCGTGGTCATTGATGAGTGCTCGATGGTCGATGAGCAGCTTGGCCGCGATCTTTTGACCTTCGGCACGCCGGTTTTGGTGCTGGGCGACCCGGCACAGCTGCCGCCGATTTCGGGCGGCGGGTTCTTCACTGAACACGAGCCCGACTTCCTGTTGACCGAAATCCATCGCCAGGCGCGCGACAACCCGATCCTGAGGCTTGCGCTCGACGTGCGCGAGGGCCGCGAGTTCATGCGCGGCGACTATGGCACTGCCCAGGTGATCGGCAAGGAAGACGTCAACCAGGATCTGGTGCTCGACGCTGACCAGGTGCTTGTCGGCACCAACCGGACGCGCAAGCGCTACAATCAGCGGCTGCGCGAGCTCAAGGGCTTTACGGCAGGCTATCCGCAGGCCGGCGACAAGCTGGTGTGCCTGCGCAACGATCCGGCCAAGGGCCTGCTCAACGGTTCGTTGTGGAAGGTGATGACCTCGTCTCGCGAGACAGTGAAACCGGGCATCAATCTTCTGGTCGCGCCGGAAGAGGACGATCCAGACCGCGGCGTCGCCAAGATCAAGCTGTTGAAGCAGGTGTTCGAGAGCCCGGACGAGGAAATCCCCTGGGGCACCAAGAAGCGCTACGACGATTTCGACTATGGCTACGCGCTGACGGTGCACAAGGCACAGGGCTCGCAGTGGAACAATGTCGTGTTGTTCGACGAAAGCTATGCCTTCAAGGAGACCCGTCAGCGCTGGCTCTATACGGCGATTACGCGTGCTGCTGAGCGCCTGACCATCGTGCGCTGAGAGTTTCAGGTGAGGCCGGCCTGCAAACGGTGGCTTCCTGCGCTTCCGATACTCGCGTACTCGAATGTACGCTCCGTTTCGGCTCTCGAAATCCGCCGTTTTCGGCTCGGCCTGACCTGAATCTGAGCTGGTATCCTCGCCGTCAGGCAACAATCTCGAACAAGACCGCTGTCGCGTCGTCTGAAACCTTGAAGCGGGGGAATTGTTCGCCATCGGGGTCTTCGACATGCTCGATGTGCCGCAGCTCCTGCAGCAGTGGCGCCAGACCGGTGTCGACCGCCGCGCGGACGAATTCAGCAATGCCATAGCGGCCATACTGGTCGACAAGGGCGGCAAAGCCGTCGGAGCACAGCAGGCCCCTGGCGGGCAGGGCGGCGGAAAGCTGCTCGGTGACGAGATGATCTGCGGCTTCAGGCTCGGTTCCCAGCGTCCAGACAGAACCGCCGGGGCGGTTATAGGCGGCGCGGCGCCTGCGCAGCTCTTCGCGTACGACAGGGGCGTCGGCGAGCGCCTGGTGCGTGGCGAAGCCGCCCGACAGTGCGATTGCCGTGCGGGCGCCGTCGCGCTCGTAAGCATGCGCACTTTTGATGGCGCTGGTTTCGAGCGCCGTGCCTTCGGCATCGACCAAAAACAGCCGGCAGTCGCCCAAGCCATGCGTCACCAGTGTTTCGCCTTCGATGCGAACCATCTGAAAGCTTGCGACCGGCATGTTCCACGGTTCGATCGGCAAGAAGTTGGCGGCCTCATGCACGACGTTGAAAGCGCGCTGGTTGAGTTCGCGCACGATATCGGCAACCGGGCGGCCGTTGCGGACGAGCTCTTCGAAGGTGCTTTGGGCAAAACGGGCGAGCCAGGCGGCGTCCGAACCGTGCAGGCCAACGATGCTGTTGCCGCCGAGGCCGGTGGCGCCGTCGATGACGAAGGCGCAAGTGGCGTTGCCACCGGCACTGTCCTCATTCGGGCGCGCAGCGGAACCGGGGGCGGTGATCGAATCGACGATGCGAATATTGGGCATGATTGCTGCTGTCTGGCGTGCGCCGGTGACCGGAGTGTGACCGCTGGCTATTCAACCGGGCTCGCCCCAAGCCATTCCCATGCCTTTGCCTCGTCGGCATCAGTGAAATGTCTGGTTTCGATCGAGGTCAGCGGCGCGATGAGGCCGATCGCCGGCCCCATCCAGACAGGTCCGCCCACCAGCGCATAGCGCTTGATATGATGCAGTGCCTTCATCTTGCCTTTGAAGGTCAAGGGATTGAACAGGGCCGACCAGTCGAAGCCGTCATAGCCGCTGGCGCGCAGCAGAACGTCGAACTTGTCGTGGCCTTCATAGGCGGCGTCGAGCAGGCCATAGGCATTTTCGATGTCGGCCTGGGTGAAATGCCCGACGATCTCGAAAGCAAAGACATCGCTGTTGTCGGTGTCGATGCGGCGGAAAGGCGGTGGTGTTTCCATGGATTTCATCCTGCGTCCTCGGCGATCTGGGGTGCGTTCGTCCGCATCCCCTCTGGAACACATAAAAGCGCTCTCTGTTCCCACCCAAGCCGTGATAGGTGCGTTGGTCTCGTTGTTACTGTGAGTTGCCTATGCCCGCCAAGCTTTCCGTGAACGTCAATGCCATAGCCATGCTGCGCAATCGGCGCGACCTGCCATGGCCGAGCGTGACCGGGTTGGGCCGCATAGCGCTCGCCGCCGGCGCGCATGGGCTGACGGTGCATCCGCGGCCCGACCAGCGCCACATCCGCTTTTCCGACCTGCCGGAGATCAGGGCGCTGATCGACGACGAATTTCCCAAGGCCGAATTCAACATCGAGGGTTATCCGAGCGAAGACTTTCTCCAACTGGTCGAAAAGCATCAGCCAGAGCAAGTGACGCTGGTGCCAGACGATCCGTCGCAGGCAACCTCCGACCATGGCTGGGATTTCGTTGCGCAGGCGAGCCTGCTCAAGCCTGTGGTGGCGCGGCTGAAGAAGGGCGGCTTCCGCGTTTCGCTGTTTGCCGATGCCGATCCGGCTGGCGTTAGTGCCGCGCGCGACACCGGCGCGGACAGAATCGAGCTGTTCACGGGGCCTTACGGCGCTTGCATCGATGATTCGTCAAAGGCTGCCAAGGAACTGGAATTGCTCGGGCAAACCGCAGAGGCAGCGCTTGCTGCTGGCCTTGCGGTCAATGCCGGACATGATCTTGTCGTCGACAATCTGCCCCAGCTGATTAGGCGTATTCCCGGTTTGGCTGAAGTTTCGATCGGCCATGGCCTTACGGCCGATGCATTGGAACATGGCATGGCCGGCACAATTAAGCGCTATCTCAAGGCGTGCGGGTGGTAATATCCTCGCAAACCATGCATCGCCTGCACGGGCAGAACATTAGCTGCCGCAAAACAGCTGTTGCTTTTGCGACACGGCAAGCGTAGAGCCCCGCGGCTTCACGGAGAGTCGTTTATKACCGGTGCCGGCGCTGACAAAGCGGGAAAAAGCGGGCAGGCGGTCCAGACGGACGGTCACTCGCAAGATATGAGACTGCTTGTGATCGGCGCGCTTGGCGTCGTCTTCGGCGATATCGGCACGAGCCCGATCTACGCGTTTCGCGAGGCGCTGGTGGCGTCGGCGGGCGGGCAGATCGCTTCGCGCGAGGATATCCTCGGTGTGCTGTCGCTCATCATCTGGGCGCTGACGATCATCGTCACCATCAAATATGTCATGTTTGTGCTCAGGGCCCATAACCGCGGCGAGGGCGGAACGCTTTCGCTGATGGCGCTGGCGCGGCGGACATTGCCCAAACGCTCGGGCATCATCCTCGCACTTGGCATGGTCGGCGCTTCGCTGTTTTATGGCGATGCGGTGATCACCCCGGCGATCTCGGTGCTATCGGCGGTCGAGGGCATGAATGTCGTCACGCCGGCTTTCCAGCCCTATGTCGTGCCGCTCACCTTGGTTATCCTGGCGATCCTGTTTTCGGTGCAGCGCTTCGGCACCGGCAGCGTGGCGATCGTGTTTGGTCCGGTCACGCTGATCTGGTTCATCGCCATTGGTTATTCCGGCGTTGTGCACATCATCGAGGATCCCGAAATCCTCTGGGCAGTGAACCCGATCTACATCGTGCGGTTCCTTGCCAACCAGCCGGAAGTGTCGTTCGTGACGATCGGCGCCATCTTCCTGGCCGTGACTGGCGCTGAGGCGCTTTACGCTGATCTCGGCCATTTCGGCCGCCGGCCGATCGTATTGGCCTGGCTCTGCATCGTCTTTCCGTGCCTGCTGCTCAATTATGTCGGCCAGGGCGCGTTCGTGCTCAGCCATGGTGGCAATGTCGGCCATCCCTTCTTCGAAATGAACGAAGGCTGGATGCTGGTGCCGATGGTGGTGCTGGCAACCGCAGCCACTGTCATTGCCAGCCAGGCGGTGATCACGGGTGCTTATTCGCTGACGCGCCAGGCGGTGCAGCTCAACATGCTGCCACGGTTGGTGATCCAGCATACGTCGGAAACCACGCTGGGCCAGATCTACATGCCACGCGTCAACATGCTGCTGGCGCTGGTGGTCATGCTCCTGGTCGTTGGTTTCGGTGAATCGAGCAAGCTGGCCTCGGCCTATGGCATCTCGGTCACCGGCAACATGCTGGTGACGACGCTGCTGCTTTCGGTGGTGATGCTGCGTGTCTGGCGCTGGCGGGTTGCCGCCGTTGTCGTGGCGATCACGGTTTTTGGCCTGATCGATCTCGGCTTCTTTGCTTCCAATATCGTCAAGGTGTTCGAGGGTGGCTGGGCGTCTCTGGCGGTTGCCTTTACCATCGTCACCATCATGTGGACCTGGGTGCGCGGCAGCCGTTATCTGTTCGACAAGACCCGCAAAAACGAGATTCCGCTTAACTTCCTGGCCGAGAGCCTGATGAAGAAAAAGCCGCATCTGGTACCCGGCACGGCAGTGTTCCTGACCAGCGATCCCGACAGTGCGCCGACCGCCTTGATGCACAGTCTCAAGCACTACAAGGTGCTGCATGAGCAGAACGTCATCCTGTCGGTGGTGACCGCACAGCAGCCGGTGGTGCCAGACAGCGAGCGCGTGAAGATGGAGCAGGTCAACGAGCTGTTCATGCGGGTGAAGCTGAAGTTTGGCTACATGGAGCAACCGAACATCCCCAAGGCGCTGGCCATCTGCCGCAAGCAGGGCTGGAAATTCGACATCATGACGACGTCGTTCTTCCTGTCGCGGCGCTCGCTGAAGGCATCGCCCAATTCTGGCATGCCGGTTTGGCAGGACAGGCTGTTCATCGGCCTGGCGCGCACGGCTGCGGATGCGACAGAGTATTTCCAGATCCCGACCGGACGGGTTGTCGAAGTCGGCACCCAGGTTTCGATCTGAAGGCTGCCTGCGACTACGTGAAGCATTGCCAACACGCCACCTATGTTCCCTGCCGGTCCATTCGCGCGGGCAGGTCTGAACGAGGCAGTCTGGATTGGTCGGGCGGAACCATGCCGCCAGGATCCCTACCTGATCAGGCAACTGCGTAGCCTCGTGCCAGAAATTTTCCCTGACGTCTTGCGGAGCGCCTTTGATTGCGGCATAAGCCGAACCGTAACGTACGGTACGGTATTTTTGGAGCGCACCGGCGTCACGCGGCAGGCTGGGAACGATGTTGCAGACAACCACCGAGATGATGGAAGGCGAGGGGCCGACGGCACGTCAGCAAGACGTGCTCGATGCGGTGCTGCGCCTACTCGTCGAGGAGGGCGACCGCCTGACAATGACGGCTGTCGCGCGGCGCGCCAGCTGCTCCAAGGAGACGCTGTACAAATGGTTCGGCGACCGTGACGGCTTGCTGACCGCGACCGTGCAGTGGCAGGCGTCGAAAGTTCGCGTGCCGCCCGTCGACCGCAAGGGGCTGGATCTCGTCTCGCTGACCGCAAGCCTGGAGCGCTTCGCCTCGGACTGGCTTAGGGTGATCTCGAGCGACACCTCGATCGCGCTCAACCGCGTTGCGGTCGTGCATGCTGGTTCGGACAAGCGCGATCTTGGCGCCATCGTACTCGAGCGTGGCCGATTCGCTCTGGGCCGGCGCCTGAAGCCGGTGCTGGAAGCTGGCAGCGAGGCTGGACTTCTTGAATTCGACGACGCCGAAACGGCGTTCCGAACCTTTTTCGGGCTGGTTGCCCGGGACGTGCAGATTCGTCTGCTGCTCGGTGACCGGCTGGAATTGACTGATGCGGAGATCGACGGCGACGCCGCGCGCGCAACGCAGCAGTTTCTTGCTCTTCATGGAGCGAAAACCGGGCCGAAGGCCCTTTGATTATAACCGGGAAGGAACCCCCAATGCGTGTCTATTACGATCGTGATGCCGATCTCAATCTGATCAAGGGCAAGAAAGTCGCCATCATCGGCTATGGTAGCCAGGGCCGCGCGCATGCGCTGAACCTCAAGGATTCGGGCGCCAAGGAACTCGTCGTTGGCCTCAAGGCTGGTTCGGCGACCGCCAAGAAGGTCGAGGCCGACGGCCTCAAGGTCATGACCGTGGCTGAAGCCGCCAAATGGGCCGACCTGATGATGATGGCAACGCCTGACGAGCTGCAGGCCGACATCTATCGCGACGAGATCGCTCCTCACATCCGCGATGGTGCCGCGATCGCGTTTGCCCATGGCCTCAACGTGCATTTCGGCCTGATCGAGCCGAAGAAGACCGTCGACGTGATCATGATCGCGCCGAAAGGCCCGGGCCACACCGTGCGCGGCGAATACCAGAAGGGCGGCGGCGTGCCGTGTCTGGTCGCCGTTCACCAGGACGCTTCGGGCAACGCGCTCGACCTCGGCCTTTCCTACGCCTGCGGCGTTGGCGGCGGCCGTTCGGGCATCATCGAGACCAACTTCAAGGAAGAGTGCGAAACCGATCTGTTCGGTGAGCAGGTCGTGCTTTGCGGCGGCCTGGTCGAGCTGATCCGCGCCGGTTTCGAAACGCTGGTCGAAGGCGGCTATGCCCCTGAGATGGCTTATTTCGAGTGCCTGCACGAAGTGAAGCTGATCGTCGACCTGATCTATGAAGGCGGCATCGCCAACATGAACTACTCGATCTCGAACACCGCCGAGTGGGGCGAATACGTCTCGGGTCCGCGCATCATTACCGCCGAGACCAAGGCCGAGATGAAGCGCGTGCTCAAGGACATCCAGACCGGCAAGTTCACCTCCGACTGGATGCAGGAATACCGTTCGGGCGCTGCCCGCTTCAAGGGCATCCGCCGCATGAACGACAGCCACCAGATCGAGGAAGTCGGCGCCAAGCTGCGCGCGATGATGCCTTGGATCGCCAAGAACCAGCTGGTTGACAAGGCCAAGAACTAAGATCCGTTCACAATTCGACCCTGCCGGCCATCGGGTTCGGCGGGGCGGATTGGCCTTGGGCTTCCAAGGGGCTCGACGGCGGATGAATCAAAAAAGCCGGCGGAGCGATCCGCCGGCTTTTTTCATTGAATTGGTCTCGTCAGCCGTAGTGCCAGGCCGGTTTGGGCTCGGTACCTTCGAATTGCACACCGATGCGGTCGCCTCGGCGCCAGCGGACAATCGAGCGGTAGCCTACGCCGTCGACCGGCACGTAGAGCAAGAAACGCTCAGGGATGCGTGCGTCGGCGCTGACGCGCAGCTCCGCGCCGCTCTGGTGCATGTTACGGATCGTGCAGGTGATTTCCGAATTGCTGACGCCCGTGATGATCGATGCGCCTTTGAGCACGCGATTGCGGTGCTCGCGCTGTTTGTTTGTACTCGTGTCGTCAGTCATGGAGCGGCCCACAGCTTGCCGGTGCTTCAGCAACGCCGCTGTAGCCATTATGCAGACAATGTAAACATCGAGTTGCCCGGCATCTCCTTTGGCGCCGCGCGAAACGGTGTCTCAGCCATATGGCGACCAGCATTGCCGGCGCGGACCATGGTTGGGCTGGAAGGTGTTGTTGTAGACCGAATACGAACGGTAGCGGTTGTAGCACCAGTGAATGTGGGCGCTCGATAGCCGGACCGCATAATGCGGCCGGACATAACGGGGCTGCACGTAGATTGGGTCATAGTTGTAGGGGCCGTAGTAGTCATAGGGACCATAGGCGTAGAGCGGGGCCGCTAGACCCAGCCCCAGACCCAAGGCGAAGGCGCCGCCACCCCAGCCGCCATAACAGCAACCGCCATGCCAGCCACCGCCATGCCAGCCGCCACCATGCCAACCACCGCCGTGCCAGCCGCCGCCACCATGCCAGCCACCACCACCATTCCAGCCGCCGCCGCGAGGCATGAACATAGCGCCGCCGCCGCCGTGCCAGCCACCATCGCGGACAAGTTGCACCATGCCGTCAAAACTGCCATCCGCAGGGAGCACAGCGTTTTGGGGCTGAAGTGCATCCGGCGTTCCGCCGGGTGCATTTGGAATGTTGAAATGTGGTGCCGAAATGGGACCGGCGAATGCCGGCAACGATGTGCCGGCCAGCGCGCCGAGGACAAATAGTCCCGAGCGCGCAACTGCTGAGAAGATATACGTCATTGCGATCTCCACGGGAAACGGCGTCCGTGCAGACCCGGAGCGGCTGCACCACGGCGCTCATGTAAACGCGTGGCGAGTGCAGACGTTCCAGCTGTTTCGCCCGCTGCCGCGGGCGATATCGCGCAAAGTCAGGGTTCAGCGATAGGGCGACCAGCACTGCTGGCGCGGGCCGTTGTAAGGCTGGAACGTATTGTCCCAGGCGCGGTACGAACGGTAGCGATTGTAGCACCACCGTGCATGTGGCGACGAGACGCCTGAGCGATAGACGCGGCGGGGTTCGTAATAGCGCGGCTGGTAGTATCGCGGTTCGTAGTAGCGGTAGGCCGGGACGCCAAAATTGAAATAGATGCCGCTGCCGCCGAAATAATTCGGGCGGTAGGGCCGGTAGTGTCGCCGCCAGTTGTCATCGCGCCCGCGCCATCCGTCGCCGCGCCAGCCCTCTCCGCGCCATCCGTCGCGGCGATCATAGCGCCGACAGTCGCCATTGCCGCAAAACTGGACGGGCGTCACTTCAGTGGATACTTGCGGAGCAGCCATCTGGCCGAAGCTCGCCGGTCCGGCGGAGGCTGCCAAGGGCATGCCCGCCACAAGGCCGAGGGCAAACAGCCCTACGCGCGCGAGCGATGAGAGTTCGCATTTCATTGTCGTCTCCTGATGTCCTATTCCCTAAGGCCCCAGCCCACAGTTTCGATGGAGGTGGTGCAGTTAAAGCCCTTCAGCCTGAACGTGTAATGAACGGACTGTGCCTGTTCCGGCAGGGCTTGTATTTGGCCTGACATGAAGGCAATGCTCGCGGCCATGTCGCTGCGCCTTGCCACCTTCAATGTCGAGAACCTGATGAACAGGTTCGATTATTCGGGCTACCGCAACCAGCTCAACGAGGACCGAACACTGGCCTTGTTTGAGATCAACAGCGAGGCGGAATATCGCCTGCTCGAGCAGGCGCGGGCTATCGCGCATGCCGACGACAACCGCCAGCTGACAGCCTTGGCGATCGCCGAAACCCGGGCCGACATCATCTGCCTGCAGGAAGTCGACAACATCGAGGCGCTGAAGGCTTTCGAATATGGCTATCTGTTCAAGATGGTGGGGCAGGGCTACCAGCACAAATACACAACCTCCGGCAACGACTCGCGCGGCATCGATGTCGCGGTGATGATGCGGACCGAGACCGCTGACGGCGAGTCGATCGAGTTCGTGCGCATGACCAGTCACGCGCATGTCACCTTCGAGGAATTCGGGCTGCATACGCCGGAGCTTGCCGAACTGGGGCAGGAGCCGTTCGAGCGCGTCTTCCGCCGCGACTGCCTGGAGATCGACGTCAAGATCGGCGGCAAGCCGCTGACCATCTATTCGGTGCACTTCAAATCGATGGGGTCGCCGCGAAACGGGCTGAATGGACGCGACGCCACGATGCCGATCCGCGTCGCCGAAGCCAAGGCCGTGCGGCGGATTATCGAGGACCGCTTCGGCAAGGATCATGCGGCCGAAAAGCGCTGGGTGATCGGCGGCGACATGAACGACTATCGTCAGCGCCTGGTGATCGGCGGCGACACCTATCAGGGCTATGATTTCACCATCGCCAACGAGAGCAGGTCAAGCCTGGACGTACTGCTTGGCGACGGCTTTGCCGAAAACATCGTCGAGCGGCGACCGGAAATGGAGCGCTGGACGCTCTATCATACGCGTGGACCGCAGGAGCGGCATCTGTGCCAGCTCGATTACATCCTGCTGTCGCCAGCATTGGCGCGCGCCAACGCCCAGGCCATGCCCGACATTATCCGTCGCGGCCAGCCCTGGCGAACGATCTTTCCGCCCGGGCAGGAGGTGGACCGATATCCGCGCGCCGGCKGGGACAGGCCAAAGGCCTCCGACCACTRCCCGGTGGCCATCACCCTCGATATCACCTGAGAGAGCTCGCTTGGCCTTCGACATTCCGCGCAACCAGATCCTGCCTGTCGACGTGGTCGACGTGCGTCTCGACCCCGAGCCGCATCCGTTCGAGCGCGACAATGCCGCTGCAATCGTAGCCAACTGGGCGGCCGAGAACGAGCTGAGACCGTCATTGTATGACGGCACGGTCGTGCTGTTGTCGGAGCTTGCCTATCGCGACAACCGGCTGACCGGACGCTGCCATGCGATCCGTTTCTCGACCTTCATGCTGTGGCGGAAGCTGAAGCCGGTTACCAGCGCCGAGCACGCTTTCGCGCATGCCATGCTGATTTCGAGCGACAACGCGCTGGTGGCAATCCGCATGGGCGCGCATACGGCCAATGCTGGCAAGGTCTATTTCGCCGCTGGCTCATTTGAGCCGGAGGATTTTTCCGACGGGCAGGTCGACCTCGACTACAACATGGCGCGCGAGGTGCGCGAGGAAACCGGCCTCGACCTTGGCCACGCCAGTCGCGAGGAACGCTGCTATGCGCTTTCTGCCGAAGGTGGAACGGTGATCGTGCGCTGCTATCGCATGGCCGAGACGGCCGACGAATTGGCTACTCGGATCTCCGAGTTTGTTGCCGCCGAGACCGATCCCGAGATTGAAGGACCAGTCATCATCCGCGGCATGCACGATCTGCCGGAAGGGCTGATGCCGCATATGAGCTCGCTGGCGGAATGGCATTTTTCAAAGAGCTGAAGACGCTGTCTTTGTGTGGCTGACAAGCCTGCATGGAGGCCCTTGCTGCCGGAATGCCGTGGCGTCACTATTTGACGCACTTCATTGCGGCACTTCGGGGG
>NZ_JBFUKO010000091.1:0-13364 GCF_056400805.1 Aminobacter sp. P4_H6_2 | reverse complement strand
GCGCTGGACGGGTCTTTTTGCCGGGCAAAGGCCCTCGTCCGGGCGCTTGCGTCTCGACATTGACGCCGCCGGATATTAGGCAAGCGCCAACATCGCGCTTTCAAAAAGGCCTGAACGTGAGCAACAAAACCCTGATCGCCCCGTCGGTGCTGTCGTCGGACTTCTCCAAACTCGGCGATGAGGTCGAGGCCATCGTCGCCGCTGGCGCCGACTGGATCCATCTCGACGTCATGGACGGGCACTTCGTTCCCAACATCACCTTCGGCCCGCCCGTCATTAAGGCGATCCGCAACCGCACCGACAAGGTGTTCGATTGCCATCTGATGATCACGCCCGCCGACCCTTATCTTGCGGCATTCGCCGACGCCGGTTGCGACATCATCACTGTCCATGCCGAGGCCGGCCCGCATCTCGACCGCTCGCTGCAGACCATCCGGAACCTGGGCAAGAAGGCCGGCGTGTCGCTCAATCCATCGACACCTGAATCGGTGATCGAATATGTGCTCGACCGGCTCGACCTCGTGCTTTTGATGACCGTCAATCCGGGCTTTGGCGGCCAAGCCTTCATTCCGGCTGTCATCGACAAGGTCAAGCGGGTCAAGGCGATGATCGGCAATCGCCCGATCGACATCGAGATCGACGGCGGCGTGACGCCCGAGACCGCGCCGCTGGTCACCGCCGCCGGCGCCAACGTGCTGGTCGCCGGCAATGCCGTGTTCAAGGGCGGGCCTTCGGCCTATGCGGCGAATATCGAAGCGATTAGGGCTGCCGCGGACAAGGCCGCTATCTGAGTTTGAAGATTTGCCCCTCACCCTTACCCTCTCCCCGTGAAGAACGGGGAGAGGGGGCGTCGGCGTTGGAGCTTCGTCATTCTCCCCGTCATTACGGGGAGAAGGTGCCGGCAGGCGGGTGAGGGGCAGTGCCGACGTGGCAAGGTCAGCAGGCCGCTAAGCGGGCTGGCCGACCTCGTTCTCGAACCTAAGCCGCAAACACCCTGTTGCCGTCGATCCAAACGCCCGACACGTCGAGCGTGTCGCTGAGCTGGACAATATTGGCGGCAAAGCCCTTGAGCAGGCGGCCGAGATGCTTGTCCTGGCCGACAGCTTCGGCCGGATAGAGCGAGGCCATGCGCAGTGCTTCGCCGAGCTCCATGCCGATCTTTTCGTGCATGAAGCGCACCGCCGAGATCATGTCGAGATCAGCACCCGCAAGCGTGCCGTCTTCCAGTGTCAGGCGGCCATTCTCGCGCTTGATGGTGCGTCCGTTCAGCACAAACGACTTCATGTCGGTGCCGATCGTTGCCATGGCATCGGTGACCAGGAAGATGCGCGCCGGGCCGTTCTTGGCGCGCAGCGCGATCGCCATCGTTGCCGGGTCGACATGGATGCCGTCGGCGATCAGGCCGGCCGAGAACGTCCCGATATCGACCGCGGCACCGGCAAGGCCGGGTTCGCGATTGCCGATCTGGCTCATTGCGTTGAACAGATGCGTCGCCATCGTGGCACCCGCCTCGGCATATTGCTTTGCCGTGCGGTAGTTCGTGTCGGTGTGGCCGAGGCTGACCACGATACCGGCGTCGGCGAGCGCCTTGACCTGAGCCGGGGTGACGGATTCCGTCGCCACAGTGGTCAAAAGTACCGGCATCGTCGAGCACGCGGCGATCAGGGCCGCCTGCTCCGCCTCGTCCATCGGGTGGATCAGCTTGGGATCATGCGCGCCCTTGCGGGCGAGCGACAAATGCGGCCCTTCGAGATGCAGCCCGAGGAAACCCGGGACCTTGCTCTTTGCCGCATCTGCACCTGCCGCGATCGTCGCGCGCGTGATCTCGCGGGTGTCGGTGATCAGCGTCGGCAGCACTGCGGTGGTGCCGAACGGCATCTGCGCCTTGCAGATGATATCGAGCGTGTCGACATCGGGCTTGTCGTTGAGCATCAGCCCACCGCCGCCATTGACCTGAAGGTCGATGAAGCCGGGGGCAACAATGCCGCCGCCGTCCGTAACCGCAATGCCAGCCGGCACGGCATCGCGCTTGACGATGCTCTCGACCAGCCCCTCGGTGACGATGAGCGCGGCATCTTCATGCCACGCCTCTCCGTCGAAGATGCGTGCCGCACCTATGGCAAAACGATTGGTCATATCGTTTCGGTCACTTTCCTGAGGTTAGGCGGGCTATCGGGGTCGAGGCCGCGATGGCGGGCAAAAGCCTCGACGAAGCCATAGAACGAAGCGATCAGCATCAGCGGATCGGTCAGCGGGTGGCCGGTCGCGACATGCGGCAGAATATGCGCCTTCTTGGCCAATGCCGAGGTGATGTGGATGGCGGCACCGCGCGCGGCTAGCCCGTCGGCGGCTTCTGATATCGAGGGCTCGGAGGCATCGCGGGCGGCAAGGGCCAGCACCGGGAAGCCCGGCCGCACCAGCGCCAGCGGGCCGTGCATCACTTCGGCTGCACTGTAGGATTCCGCGTGCATGGCGCAGGTTTCCTTGAACTTCAGTGCCGCCTCGTTGGCGATGGCAAACGAGGGACCACGGCCGAGGATGAACAGCGAGTTGGTGTCGTCGGTGAGCGCATCGGCGATGCTCATCCAGTCGCATTCGACCGCCTTGGCGAAATAGTCAGGCAGTGCCTTGAGTGCGGCGAGCAGCTTGTCGTCGCCGGTCCAGTGGCCAAGCACGGCAAGCCCGGCGACCGCCGAGTTGACGAAGGTCTTGGTCGCGGCCACGCTCTTTTCGGTCCCTGCGAGGATGTCGATGGCGTGGTCGGATGCGACTGCCAGCGGCGAACCGGCAGTGTTGGTCAAGGCGATCGTCAGCGCGCCGCCGGCGCGCGCGCCTTCGGCCATGGCGACGATGTCGGGGCTTTTGCCCGACTGCGAAATGGCGATGCACGCGGAATCGGCAAGCTTGAGCTTGGCGCCGTAAATCGACGAGATCGACGGGCCGATGGACGCGACGGGAAGCCCGGCGGTCAGCTCGATGGCGTATTTGAGGAAGGAGGCCGCGTGGTCGGACGAACCGCGTGCCACGGTGGTGATGAAGCGCGGAGCTGCGCGCTTGAGGTGCTGGCCGGTTTCGGCAAGTTCCTTAGCGGAACCTTCGAGCAGGCGCGCTGTGGCTTCGGGGATTTCGGCGATTTCGCGCCGCATATGCGTTGTCGCGTTCAAGCGATGTCTCCTTCTTGCCCATCCGGGCCGGGTAGCCTTAGTTCGGCGACGAAATCATAGGCGTCGCCACGATAGATCGACTTGGTGAACTCGATCACCTTGCCGCTGGCAAGGTATGAGATGCGCTCGATCTGCAGGCAGGCCGAGCCCGCCGGCACCAATAGCAGCTTGGCCTCGGCTTCGCCGAGATTGACTGCCGAGATGCGCTGTACGGCACGCACCGGCCGGTGGCCAGTCTTGCCCAGTGCCATATAGAGCGAAGATGTCACTTCACGAGGGTCGGCAAGCACCGAAGCGGAAATGGCCGCGCGCTCGATCGCCAGCGGCGTTTCGTCGGCAATGCGCAGGCGGCTCAACCGTGACACCAGCTCGCTGGCCGACAGCCCAAGCACCATCATCTCGTCGGGCGAGGGCGGGTAGACGCCGCGCTCGAGCCATTGCGAGCGGGCCGCCATGCCGCGCCGGGCCATGTCTTCGGTGAACGAGGTCAGGCGCGAAAGCGACTGCTCCACGCGCTCCATGCGCGGCGCAACGAACGTGCCCGAGCCATGGCGCTGCACCAGCACGCCCGACTTGACCAGATCCTGCACCGCCTTGCGCACGGTGACGCGTGAAATGTCGGCCTGGGCGGCGATATCGCGTTCCGAGGGCAGGGCGTCGCCGGGGCCGATCAGCCCGCGCTTGACTGCCTCTTCGATGTTTTTCTTGAGCTGGAGATAGAGTGGGGCGCCACTTTGGGTGACGTCGCGCAGGGCGGCAAAAATGCGTTCGGCGGCATCATCCATGGCCGCCTCCCGCTTTGCCGAATTTCCGGACCGCCATCTGTACCGCGCCGCCAAGTGCATCTTGCAGTGGCGGATGCATGATCGTGCGGTAGCGTTTTGAAAGCAGCGGCGCATAGAGGCCGGCTAGCCCACCGAGCAGGCAAAGCCTCTGCGTCGGCGACAGGTCGAAGACGGCGAGCGTTTCCTCGACGTCGGAAACCGCGCGCTCGACCAGCCGCTGACCGACGGCATCGCCTTTCGATGCGTGTTCGAACACCATCGGCGCGAACCCGCCATAATCGGCAGGCTTGGCTGCGGTGGTGAATTCGACGATGTCGCTTGGATTGCCGTTGAAACGCTCAAGCATGATGTCGGTCAACGCCGAACCGGCATGGATCTTGTCGTAGACGAGCAGTGTTTCCTGCAGCAGCTCGCGCCCGATGCGCGCGCCGCTGCCGAGATCGCCGATCTGGAAGCCCCAGCCACCTATGGGGCGCAACTGTCCTTGCTGGCGTGCCAGATAGACGGTGCCGGTTCCAAGTGCCGCGATGGCGCCATCATGCGCGCCGAGCGCGCCTTCGAGCGAGATGAGCGAGTCGTTTTCAACAGAGCTGTTTCGGAACGGCAGCATGGCTTCGAGCCGCTGCTTGTAGTCGCCGACATTGGCGCCGGCGAGGCCGAGCACGGCGTCGGTCGAAGCGATAAATGCGGGGTCAAGGCCGGCATCGATGAATGCCAGGCGGGCAGCTTCGACGATGTTGTCACAAGCGCCAGCGAGGTCGGTGCGGATATTGGCCGGTCCGCCACGCCCGCGACCCAAATTGTCGCCGGTTGCAGTGGCCAGTGCGGCCCGGCAGCCGGTGCCGCCACCATCTATCCCGAGCACAAGATCCACGGCGTTTTCTCCTCGCCGCCGATAATACCAATAAAATACCAATAGCCAAGCTTTAAATTCCGGCAGCCGGACCAGAATCCCCATTTGATTGAATTGTATAGATTTTTCGATCTGCCTTGCGTTGCAGCAAAGGAATTTGTTAACGCCGCTGGACAAGTGGTATTTTTTTGGTATTGTCGGCGAAAGGGAGAGACAGAATGGCGCCAAGGCGTACAGAAGCGGTGCACAAAGATGCCGGGGGCATTGATGCCCAGGCACCCGATTCCGTTCTCCGCCTGCTTGCGGATGCCCAGGTCGAAGCTGCCCGCGCTGTCCATGCCGCCATCCCCGAAATCGCTCAAGCCGCCGCAAAAGTCGCTGCCTGCCTCGCTGGCGGTGGCCGCCTTGTCTATGCCGCTGCGGGCAGTTCCGGCCTGATGGCGCTGGYTGACGCGCTTGAGCTTCCCGGAACTTTTGGCATCCCGCGCGAGCGCGTGTTCATCCTGCTGGCCGGCGGCACCGAGGCGCTGGTCAATCTGGCCGGTGGGCCGGAAGACGATGCCGACCAGGCCGCTCGCGATGTCGCTGCGACCGGTCTAGATGCCGGCGACTGCCTGATTGCCATTTCCGCCAGCGGCTCGACGCCCTATGCGATGGGTGCTCTTGAAGAGGCCAAGCGCCGCGGTGCCGCAACGATTGCCTTTGCCAACAATTCCGGCGCGCCGATGTTTGGTCTCGCCGAGATTTCCGTGCTGCTGGCGACGCCGCCGGAAGTCGTTGCCGGCTCGACCCGTATGGGTGCCGGCACCGCGCAGAAGGTCGCCCTCAACATGATGTCGACGCTTGCCGCGATCCATCTCGGCCATGTCCATGACGGCTATATGGTCAATCTCCACGCCGACAATCTGAAGCTGCACGAGCGCGCAGCGCGCATCGTCTCAGTCATTGCCGGCAGTGATGCTGCCACCGCGAAAAGCCTGCTCGAAAAGAGCGGGGGCTCGGTGAAAGTGGCAATCCTTCTGGCCTCAGGGGCGGCAAGCCCCGAGGCGGCAAACCAACTTCTGGATGGGGCGGACCAGAAACTGAGGTCCGCACTGTCGAAGCTCGAGGGGAGCAGAGGCTCTCATCAGTAGAGGCCCGAGAGAACGTAAACAGGGAGAATGGAAATGAAACACAGGTTGCTTACTGGACTTCTGATGGCGTCCAGCATTCTCGGCTCCGCCGGGATCGCGCTCGCCCAGGACAAGACGCTCACCATCGAGAGCTGGCGCAATGACGACCTCGCCATCTGGCAGGAAAAGTTGATCCCGGCGTTCGAAGCCAAGAACCCCGGCATCAAAGTCGTGTTCTCGCCCACGGCTCCGACCGAATACAACGCCTCGCTCAACGCCAAGCTCGACGCCGGCTCGGCTGGTGATCTGATCACCTGCCGTCCGTTCGACGCCTCGCTCGAGCTCTACAAGAAGGGCCAGCTTGCCGATCTGACCAGCCTTGCTGGCATGGAGAACTTCTCCGACGTCGCCAAGTCCGCCTGGCAGACCGACGATGGCAAGGCGAGCTTCTGCGTGCCGATGGCGTCCGTCATCCACGGCTTCATCTACAACAAGGACGCCTTCGAAAAGCTCGGCATCGCCGTGCCGGCGACCGAAGAAGAGTTCTTCGCCGCCCTCGACAAGATCAAGGCCGACGGCACCTTCATCCCCATGGCCATGGGCACCAAGGATCTCTGGGAAGCCGCGACCATGGGCTACCAGAACATCGGCCCGAACTACTGGAAGGGCGAAGAAGGCCGTCTGGCGCTCATCAAGGGCGAGCAGAAGCTGACCGATGCCGACTGGGTTGCGCCTTTTGCGACGCTCGCCAAGTGGAAGCCTTATCTCGGCGACGGCTTCGAAGCCCAGACCTATCCGGACAGCCAGAACCTCTTCACGCTCGGCCGCGCCGCCATCTACCCGGCCGGCTCGTGGGAGATTTCGACCTTCAACACCCAGGCTCAGTTCAAGATGGGTGCCTTCCCGCCGCCGGTCCAGAAGGCTGGCGACACCTGCTACATCTCCGACCATAACGACATCGGCATTGGCCTCAACGCCAAGAGCGCGAACGCCGATGCCGCCAAGACCTTCCTGACCTGGGTGGCTTCGCCAGAATTCGCGACCATCTATGCCAACGCGCTGCCGGGCTTCTTCAGCCTGAACTCGGCTGCCGTGAAGATGGAAGACCCGATGGCTCAGGAGTTCGTTTCCTGGCGCGAGAAGTGCAAGCCGACGATCCGCTCGACCTATCAGGTTCTGTCGCGCGGCACGCCGAATCTCGAAAACGAGACCTGGGTCAAGTCGGCCAACGTCATCAACGGCACCGAGACCCCGGAAGCCGCTGCTGCCGAGCTGCAGAAGGGCCTCGACAGCTGGTTCAAGCCGGCTAAGTAAGATGCGGCGGGCTTGATGCTCGCTCAGGAGGGCGCCGCCTTGGTGGCGCTCTCCGTCCCTTGACGATTTCGAACCTCGCGGAATCGAAATGAGGGGTTGAACGATAGCGTACAAAGATGCGCTCCTGCTTCCGATAGCCATCTGGCGGGAAGCGCCGCAGGGGTCCATCCTCGCAGTCATGATCAACGGTCGAAAACGGGCCGGGCCAGGGAATTTGAGATGTCGGAGCAAAGCCTAGAGCATAGCCAAGACAAGAGACCGACGCGCTGGCACATCGCCGTTTTCCTGGCGCCGGCACTCCTGGTCTACACCGCGGTGATGATCCTGCCGCTGTTCGGCACCTTGCAGCTGTCGCTATTCCGCAACATCGACAACGCCCAGGTGTTCACCGGCTTCGACAATTTCCGCACGCTGTTTGGCGATCCGCGCTGGGCGGCATCATTCTGGAACGCGCTTGGCAACAACACCTGGTTCTTCATCATCCACATGCTGGTGCAGAACCCGATCGGCGTCATGCTCGCAGCGCTGCTGTCGAGCCCCAAGCTGCGCTTTTCCGCCTTTTACCGTACGGCGATCTTCATCCCGACGATCCTGTCCTTCGTCATCGTCGGTTTCGCCTGGAAGCTGATCCTGAGCCCGCTGTGGGGCGTGGCGCCGAACCTGCTCGACCTCGTCGGTCTCAAGAGCCTGTTCGTGCCGTGGCTCGGCAAGGAAGAATACGCGCTGACCACGCTCGGCCTGATCTCGGTGTGGCAGTTCGTCGGCATCCCGATGATGCTGATCTACGCCGCCATGCTGTCGATCCCCGAAGAGGTCATCGAAGCGGCCGAATGCGACGGCGTCACCGGCTTTTCCCAGTTCTGGAAGATCAAGCTGCCGCTGATCCTGCCCTCCATCGGCATCATCTCTATCCTCACCTTCGTCGGCAACTTCAACGCCTTCGACCTGATCTATTCGGCGCAAGGCGCGCTCGCCGGTCCCAATTACGCCACCGACATCCTGGGCACGTTCCTCTACCGCACCTTCTTCGGCTTCCAGCTGCAGATCGGCGACCCCAACATGGGCGCCACCATCGCCTCGATGATGTTCTTCATCATCCTCGCCGGCGTGTGCCTCTATCTGTTCCTTATCCAGCGGCGGCTGCGCCGCTACCAGTTCTGAGGGCGTCATGAGCAAGGCTGCCACATCCCTGCCACGCAGCATCGGCGCACATGCGGTGCTGCTGACCTACACGGTCATCGCGCTGTTTCCGGTGCTGGTCATCGTCGTCAACTCGTTCAAGTCGCGCAACGCCATCTTCCGTTCGCCCTTGTCTTTGCCGACCACCGAGACCTTCGACCTCATCGGCTACAGGACGGTGATGGCGCAGGGCGATTTCATCCAGTATTTCCAAAACAGTTTGACGGTGACCGTCGCCTCGCTGTTCTTCGTGCTCCTGTTCGGCGCCATGGCGGCGTTCGCGCTGTCGGAATACCGCTTCMRSGGCAAYACGATGATGGGCCTGTATCTGGCCCTTGGCATCATGATCCCGATCCGGCTTGGCACGGTCGCGATCCTCCAGCTGATGGTGGCCAGCGGGTTGGTCAACACGCTGACCGCRCTGGTGCTGGTCTACACAGCACAAGGCCTGCCGCTTGCCGTCTTCATCCTGTCCGAATTCATGAAGCAGGTATCGGACGATCTGAAGAACGCCGGGCGCATCGACGGTCTGTCTGAATACCGCATCTTCTTCCGCCTCGTCCTGCCGCTGGTCCGCCCGGCCATGGCCACCGTCGCTGTCTTCACCATGATCCCGATCTGGAACGATCTGTGGTTCCCGTTGATCCTGGCACCCTCGGAAGCGACCAAGACCGTCACGCTTGGCGCGCAGGTGTTCATCGGCCAGTTCGTCACCAACTGGAACGCCGTCTTGGCCGCGCTCTCGCTCGCCATCCTGCCGGTGCTGGTCCTCTACTTCTTCTTCTCGCGGCAACTGATCCGCGGCATCACTTCGGGAGCCGTCAAGTGACCACTCAAAAGCCCCTTCGCGTCGTCGTCGCCGGTCTCGGCAATATGGGCCGCAGCCATGCGCTCGCCTATCACAACAACCCCGGCTTTGAGATCGCGGCCCTGGTCAACCGTTCGGACGTGCCGCTGCCGGCGGGTATGGAGGGCTACACGATCCAGCGTTCGTTCGAGGATGCGATCCGCGAGTTGAAGCCGGACGTCGCGTCGATCAACACCTACTCCGACAGCCACGCCGACTACGCCGTCATGGCGCTGGAGGCCGGCTGCCATGTGTTCCTGGAAAAGCCGCTGGCAACCACTGTCGCCGACGCCGAACGTGTCGTGGCGTGCGCCAAGGCCAATGGCCGCAAGCTGGTCGTCGGTTRTATCCTGCGCCATCACCCGTCGTGGATGCGGATGATCGCCGAGGCGCGTGCGCTGGGCGGCCCTTACGTCTTCCGCATGAACCTCAACCAGCAGTCGTCCGGCCACAAGTGGGACACCCACAAGCAGCTGATGAAGACGACCTCGCCGATCGTCGACTGCGGCGTGCACTATCTCGATGTCATGTGCCAGATCACCGACGCCGACCCGGTCGAAGTGCGCGGCATGGGCCTGCGCATGACCGACGAGATCGACCCGGCGATGTACAATTACGGCCATCTTCAGGTGCTGTTCGCCGACGGTTCGGTCGGCTGGTACGAGGCCGGCTGGGGTCCGATGATGTCGGAGACGGCCTTCTTCGTGAAGGACGTCATTTCACCCAAGGGCAGCGTGTCGATCGTCGTCAACGAGGCCGCGACCAAGTCGGACGACGTCGATTCCCACACCAAGACCAGCATGATCCGCGTCCATCGCGCCGACCTCGGTTCCGACGGCCATTTCCTGCGCGCCGACGAGGATCTGTCGATGAAGGACGAGCCCGGCCACCAGGGACTGTGCGACCGCGAGCAGGCCTTCGTGCTCAAGGCCATCCGCGAGGACATCGACCTTACCCGTCACATGGATGACGCCGTCAAATCACTGCGCGTATGCCTGGCAGCGGACGAGAGCGTCCGCACCGGCCTGCCCGTCAAGCTCTAAAAGAGGGAATAGCCTGTGGGATCTCTCAAGATCGAAAACGTCAAGAAGTCCTTCGGCCCGGTCGACGTGCTGAAAGGCATCGACCTTGACGTCAAGGACGGCGAGTTCGTCGTTTTCGTCGGCCCGTCGGGCTGCGGAAAGTCGACCTTGCTGCGCATCATCGCCGGCCTTGAAGATGCGACGTCGGGCGACGTGCTCATCGACGGCGCCAGGGTCACCAACGCGCCGCCGTCCAAGCGCGGCATCGCCATGGTGTTCCAGACCTACGCGCTTTATCCGCACCTCACCGTGCGCGACAACATGAGCCTTGGCCTCAAGCAGGCGGGAACGCCGACTGCCGAGATCGACCAGCGCATCGCAGCGTCCTCGGCCATGCTGTCGCTCGAACCCTACCTCAAGCGCCGCCCGGCCGAACTGTCCGGCGGCCAGCGCCAGCGCGTCGCCATCGGCCGCGCTTTGGTGCGCGAGCCAAAGCTGTTCCTGTTCGACGAGCCGCTGTCGAACCTCGATGCAGCACTGCGCGTCAACACGCGTCTGGAGATCGCCCAGCTTCACCACCGGCTCAAGGCGACGATGGTCTATGTCACTCACGACCAGGTCGAGGCGATGACGCTCGCCGACCGCATCGTCGTGCTCAACGCCGGCCGTGTCGAGCAGGTCGGCGCGCCGATGGAGCTCTACAACAAGCCGGCCAATCTCTTCGTTGCCGGCTTCATCGGCTCGCCTAAGATGAACTTCATCGACGGTTCCCGGCTCGGCGAAACCGCCAAGACCATCGGCGTCCGCCCCGAGCACATCGCGGTCAGCGACACCGCTGGTACCTGGAAGGGCACTGTCATTCACGCCGAGCATCTCGGCGCCGACACCAATGTCTTCTTGGAAACCGAAAAGGCCGGCCTCATCACCATCCGGCTGTTCGGCGAATACCAGACCGGTCCCGGTGCCACGCTTTATGCAACGCCTGACGCAGCACGGACCTATCGCTTCGACGCCGACGGCAACGCGATAGGGTAGGGGCTGCTCTGCTCCCGACTGCCCCTCATCCCCCTTCCGGGACCTTATCCCCGTAAACGGGGAGAAAGAGGTTGGGTGCAACGCCGGCGCCTCCCTCGCCCCGTCCTTACGGGGAGAGGGTAAGGGTGAGGGGCTGCACATCTGTCAAAAGTCGGCTCTCAACCCAGCCGCAGCCGCTGCGTCGCTTCGATATCCAGCCCAGCGTCCCCAATCACCACCCCGAACATCTCCATGGCTTGCACACGCGTGTAGTAGCCGAGCCCGACATCGCGCAGCACCAGCTCCGGATCACGCTCAAGCGGGTCGCCATAGCCGCCGCCGCCGGGCGTGCCGACGAGCACCCGGTCGCCGGCTTTGAGCGGAATGTCCTGCTCTTTCGACAGGTGCTTTGGCACATGCGGCTGCCCGTCGCGAAACACCGTGACCATGTTCACCGCGCCATCCTTGCCGCCCAGCGCGCCTTGCGGGCCGAAGCGGCCATGGTCCATGACGAAGGAGGCGCGCGCTTCGCCTCGCAGCAGCTCGATCTCGTAGGCGAGGCCGAAGCCGCCGCGCTGCTGGCCCGCGCCGCCGGAGCCTTCGCGCAGCGCATAGTGCCGGTAGAGGACAGGGTAGGCCTGTTCCATGATCTCGACCGGCGGCGACTTCGAAATGCCGATGGTCGAGCAGCCGTTCGACAGCCCGTCATGGTCAACATTACCGCCATACCCGCCGCCCGAGATCTGGTACATGACATAGTCGCGGCCGCGTGCAGGGTCGTTGCCGCCAAGTGCGAAATTGCCGCTCGATCCGGCCGGCGAAGCTGTCACTCTGTCGGGTGTGGCCTGAACCATCGCGGCGAAAACGGCTTCGGCGATGCGCTGCGAAACCTCAGCCGCGCAGCCAGAGACAGGACGCGGATAGCGCGCATCGAGGAACGTGCCTTCCGGCCGCTTGATGTGAAGCGGCTCGAAGGCGCCGGCGCTGATCGGCACGTCGGGGAAGATGTGGCGCATGGCGAGATAGACCGACGACAAGGTCGTTGCCAGCACGCTGTTCATCGGCCCGGCGCAGGGTTTCGACGAGCCGGAAAAATCGAAGGTGAGTTCATCGCCTGCCTTTTCGATCGTGAGCGCAATCGTCAGCGGCGCGTCGACCACCCCGTCGGAGTCGACAAAGGCCTTCGATCGATAGGCTCCGTCGGGCAAGGCTGAGATATGCGCCCGCATCTGCTCCGCCGCGCGCCGGCGCAGCTCAGCGATTGCCGCGACAACCGTTTCATCACCGTAACGATCCAGGATCTGGAACAGCCTGTCCTGCCCGACATACAGAGCTGCCGCCTGTGCGCGGATGTCGCCGATGCGCTGGTCGGCCACGCGGATGTTGGAGCAGATGATGGCGTAGATCTCGGGGTCCATCACGCCCTTCTTGAACAGCTTGACCGGCGGCAGGCGCAGCCCTTCCTGTTCCACCGCCGTCGCGGATGCCGAAAAGCCGCCGGGTACCGAACCGCCGATATCAGGCCAGTGGCCGGTGTTCGACAGCCAGCAGAAGATCTTTCCCCGGCGCCACACCGGCATGGCAAAACGCACATCCATCAGATGCGTGCCGCCGAGATAAGGGTCGTTGACGATGTATATATCGCCTTCTTCAGGCGGCAGGCAGCGGCCGTCAGCGATCATCTCGATGATCGTCTTCGTAGAGTACTGCATGACGCCGACAAATACCGGCAGGCCTTGCGAGCCCTGCGCGATCAGCGCGCCGTCGACTGCCGAATAGATGCCGTCGGAGCGGTCGTTGGCCTCGGCGATGACAGGCGAAAACGCCGCGCGCGAGAACGTCAGGTCCATCTCGTCGCAGGTTTGCTGCAAGGCTGCCTGGATGACGGAGAGCGTGATGGCGTCGAGGCTCATGGTGTGAGCTCTCGGCAAATCGCTCGGCGAAATTCCCCCTCACCCGGCCTCCGCTTCGCTCGGCCACCCTCTCCCCGCTGGGGAGAGGAGGCCTGCAGCCGTTTTTTCCATCTCTCAGACGTGGAAAAGATAGGAAAAAACGGCTGAAGGCCTCCTCTCCC